>CAIMKO010000274.1 GCA_903841915.1 uncultured Chitinophagaceae bacterium
GGTCTGTAACTGAACACCAATGATCCTTTTAATATCATTGGGAGATCTATCCAAATTCATTCCATCCACAAAAACTTCGCCACTGGTCTTGGTACGCAATGTTTCTATTATCTCCAATGTTGTAGATTTACCGGCACCATTGGGACCCAGTAAGCCAAATATCTCTCCTTCCTGCACATCGAAACTGATACCTTTAACGGCTTCAAAATCGCCGTATTTTTTAAACAGATCTTTTACTTCTATAATTGTTTTAGCCATACTTAAAAGTTTACTACAAAACCGGCATTGCTGCCCGATACACCAATACCAAATGCAGTTCTGTTATATTTTTGATTGAATATTTCAACTGCCAATGCCAGATTTTTTTGCCCCGATTGAATCAAATGTGCCCCAAAGATACTGCATGCCAATCCCGAACCCGCAGTGATCCATCCTGCTGTATTGTTGTTGACATTGTTATTATAGGAAGTTGCCATAATAACGCCGATAGTAGTAGCCAATGTTCCCGCAACACCCAATGCTGTTCCCCATATTTTATTGGACTGATGTCGTTGATATAAATTGATCAGATCAATATCATGGGTTCTGTAAAATAGCCGGCTGAATTGGGCAGCCCCTTTATACAAAGTATCATTGTATAGAATAGAATTAGGTTTTGGGTTGGTGAAATAATTCATTTTCCGATGGTCTACTCTTTCCTGCGCCAATAAATTCCTAGAACAACTAATAACAATAATGATCAATGATAATTTCCAAAACTTCATTCATCCCCGATTTTATGGTTTAAAATAAGTCTCCAGTTCCTCCATCATATTCTTGCTTCCGATAAATAAAGGTGTTCGTTGATGCAGTTCTGTAGGCTGAATGTCCAGTATCCTTTGTTTACCATCTGTTGCTTTACCTCCGGCCACTTCCAGCATAAATGCAAAAGGATTACACTCATACATCAAGCGCAGTTTTCCTCCCGGTTTATCAATGGTTCCGGGATATAGGAAAATACCCCCCTTAATTAAATTACGGTGTACATCGGCAACCATGCTGCCTACATAGCGTTGCGAATAAGGGCCTCCATTGGTCTTGTCTTTTCTCTGGCAGGCATTAATATAATTTCTTAAGCCTTCTTCATATTGAAAAAAGTTTCCGTGATTCACAGAGTAGAGCTTTCCACTGGGCGGACATTTAATATCAGGATGACTCAAACAGAATTCACCAATAGCTGGGTCTAGTGTAAATCCATTGACCCCTCTTCTGGTTGCATATACCAGCATCGTGGATGAACCATATACCACATAACCTGCTGCAACCTGCCTTACACCCGGTTGCAGAAAATCTTCTTCGGTACAAGGCTTACCCAATTCACTCACTCTTCTATATACTCCAAAAATAGTTCCGATAGAAATGTTCACGTCAATATTACTGCTGCCATCCAAAGGATCAAACAGCACAACATACTTACTGTTATTGCTAACCTCGTCATCAAATACCACTAAATCATCGAGTTCCTCACTACCAACTCCCGCACAACTGATACCGTGTTTCAAAACACCCATGAACTGGTTATTGGCATAAATGTCTAGTTTTTTTACATCTTCACCTTGTACATTAATAGAGCCCGTATCCCCTAAAATATCTACAAGGCCTGCTTTGTTTACTTCAACATTAATTCGTTTTGCTGCTAATCCAATATCTCGGAGCAAACTGCTCAATTCACCTGTTGCAGAAGGAAACTGCCTTAACTGTTGAATTGTAAATTCATCCAGCGTTAAAATTCGTCTGTTGATGGTCATATGCTATGTATTCTTCAGTTAAAGATAATACTGATGTTGCAACCAGTTGCAATTTAATCCGTGTAAAAGATAAGTTTTCGGTGCATTCATTTATTTCGCCTTTTATTCATCATACTGCCTCCTATCTTTGCAGCCATTCTAATTATTCGATCATCTATTATTTCATTTCATGAAAGTTTTTAAATTCGGTGGCGCCGGTGTACATAATGTGGAGCGTATTCAAAACCTGGCTGCGCAGTTGCAGGGAAACAAAGAGGAAGATCTGATCATCATTATCTCTGCAATGGGCAAGACCACCAATGCACTGGAGAAAGTGGCTGAAGCTTTTTATGCAGGCAAAAAAGAAGATGCTTTGCAATTATTCGATGTTGTAAAGAAACAACATATCAATACTGCTAAATATTTATTGGTCACCCGTTTTAATGCCTGCCTTTCGCAACTGATGGATTTTTTTACCGAAGTGGAATGGCTCTTACATGATAACCCTATTCGTGAATTTGATTATTATTACGACCAGATCGTTTGTTGCGGCGAATTATTGAGTACCTGCATCATCAGCCAATATCTGAATGAATCAGGGATACAGAATAACTGGATCGATGTTCGTGATATAATACGGACAGATGATAATTTCAGGGATGCAAACATCGATTGGGACAAAACAAAAATGGCTGTTGACCAATTATTGTCGGCCTCAACAAAACAGATCACCGTTACACAGGGCTTTATCGGTGCTACCGATGCAAATGAAAGCACTACTTTAGGAAGAGAAGGCAGTGATTATACTGCTGCAGTTTTTGCGAATATTTTAAATGCCGAATCCGTGACCATCTGGAAAGATGTGGAAGCGGTAATGAATGCTGACCCCAAATCATTCCCTGATGCATTACCGATCAGGGAGCTCAGCTTTGATGAATTGATAGAAATGGCTTATTACGGCGCACAAGTGATACATCCCAAAACCATTAAACCTTTACAGAATAAAGGGATCCCTTTACTGGTAAAATGTTTTTTAAATCCGGCAGCAGAAGGAACCATCATTCATAAAAAACATAGCAAGAACCTACCCCCTATCATTGTCATTAAAGAACAGCAGGCATTGCTGCATTTAGAAAGCAGGGATTATTCTTTTGTGGGAGAAAAGCCGATGGCTGCACTATATGAAATATTCAGTCACCTGAAAATAAAACCAAATCTTATTCAAACCGGCGCGATCAATGTGCAAATCTGTTTAGATGATCGAATTGACAAGATCGAAAAGCTTGCACTGGCAGCAAATGACATTTTTGATGTACAGGTTGAAAAAGGCTTAAGCTTGCTCAGCATCAGGCATTATAATGAAACGATCCTTACTGAGTTATTGAAGAATAAAGAAATAGTGTTGCTGCAAAAAACCAAAGATACCATGCAGGCATTGTACAGATAACTATGCGTATGATGCGCCGATCCTGTTATCCAGATGTTTTCTGAGCATCGCACTGAAATCAGCTTCCTTGAATGGTTTAATCATGATATCATTAATGCCGGTACGCAAATAAGAATCAAGATCATCCGCTACAATACTTGCCGTTAAAGCAATGATAGGCAGCGCCGCTTTAACAGGATCGTCAGACCTACGAATAGCTGCAGCCAATTGATCGCCTGTTAATTTAGGAACATTGATATCAGTTAGTATGATGTCGTAGTTATTACTGTTAAACAAATCATATCCTGCTTCGCCGTCTTTTGCAACATCAAATTCGATGAAATACTTTTTCAGTAATAAAGAAAGCAGCATGATGTTCATGTCATTGTCTTCCACAACCAAAGCCCTTTTACCAAAGAAGAATGCAGTCTCATTCGTTGATACATTTGATTTATCAACAGCAGCAGTTATAGGATTTGGTTTAATTTCTTCTTCGGTTGCCACGATATATGGAATATTAACTGTGAATAAAGATCCTTTATTTATTTCACTTTGCACATTAATATTACCACCCTGCATTTCAACCAGCATTTTACAGATCGGTAGTCCTAATCCTGTTCCGCGGATCGACCTTCTGCCATCGATCTTATTATTGGTTGCCTGCGCAAACTCTTCAAATATCAGGTCCAATTGATCATGCGGGATACCCACGCCGGAATCCAGTATCTCTAACTTTAAGACCAGTTCCGTTTCATTCTTCCACAAAGCACTGGCCGTAATGGTTACACTTCCCTTAGCAGTGAACTTGATCGCATTGCCGGTAAGGTTGAAAAGGATCTGACGAAGTCTAAATTCATCCCCCATTACCATTACATTCTTTTCTATCTGTAGATTACTGTTGATTGAAATGCCTTTCTTTTCTGCATGAACAGAGAAGGAATAGATCACTTCTTCAATGGTATTATAAATATTGAATGCTGCATTTTCCAGCATCAATTTACCTGCATCTAATTTAGAATAATCAAGTACATCGTTTACAGTATTCAATAAATGATCGGAAGAAGAACGGATCGCATGTAAATGCTTCCTCTTCTCTTCATCGTATTCATTATTTTCCAGCTGCTCTGTAAAGCCAATGATTGTTGTTAATGGAGAACGGATCTCATGGCTCATATTATTGAGGAAACGCGTTTTGGTCAGGGCTAATTTCTCTGCTCTTTCTCTTGCCTCCAAAATATCTTCTTCATAACGGATCGTACGACGGATATTGAATACCAGGATGATCACAATGATCATGATAATTACAAAAGAAACCCAAGAAAGATTTTGAATACTGTTTCTTGCATTCACGGCATTCAGGATCGCTATGTTATTACTGCTGA
The DNA here is from genome assembly GCA_903841915.1 of uncultured Chitinophagaceae bacterium. Taxonomy (GTDB): domain Bacteria; phylum Bacteroidota; class Bacteroidia; order Chitinophagales; family Chitinophagaceae; genus CAIQDX01. The sequence goes on from CAIMKO010000274.1 coordinate 4,575, forward strand.
GTTCTTTTTGTTCTTCTTTTTGTAATACGATATTCAATGCATTGTTGAGCTCATTAATGATCGACAGATTGGTCTCTGCCAGATCCTTCTCACTGGAATTCATCTTTTCACGAAGCTGTAATTCTCTGTTCACTGAACCCTGATAAAACCGCTGGATATCAAGAGATGCATTACTCAAAGTCTCTTCCATTGCGTTATTGGTACTGTCTTCAGCTGCTGCTGCTGCAGTGCTATCGCCTTTTACTAGTTTGTAATCCGTATTATCTTTATTGGAAAACAAGGCACCTAATTTTTTAAAGAATCCCCTTTTTTGTGCAACTGCCTTAACCGTATCAGTTGTATGCACATAGTATTTCTTTAAAATAGAAGTGTTTATTTTTTCGACTTTGATAGGTTCGGTAAAGACCGAATTGATCTTTACTGTATTCAATTTTGTAGAAACCGAATCTGCCAGATATTTTAATTTACTGATGGCATCGGCTAATGCTATTTTCTTCCCTAAACCTGAGAGTATCTGAGATATCTCTAAACTGTCTTCGGTATGTTGTACCAGTTCAAGATTATTGATCGTACGATTCAAATGACCCAGGAATTGATCCTTATAAGTTGTATCCCCCGTGCTCAAGAACATGCGGAATTTATTTTCAGCAATTAATAATTCCTGATTGGTATTATGCAAAGTTGCGATGGTTGTATTGGGTCTTGATAAAGTATCGATGGATGAACGCAATGCAGTAAGGTTACGTGTATTCAGCACATTCATCAACAAGATGGATATGATCACTACCAGGCAAATGCATAGCAGTAATATATTGGAACCCGATAATTTAGATCTTGTTAATAACCTCATGTCACACTTGATTAATGTCTCAAATAATTAATAATTTTCTTACCCCACAATTTTACAACACAACATAATCACCTTTTTTATTGACCGAGATCAATGGCAATTTTTTGTGCTGTTCAAAATAGTCGTACACTTCTTTGATGCGCGCAGCAAAGTGTTGGTACTCCTGATCATCTTTGGTGGTTTTCACGAGGAATTCGGAACTCTTAGGATTATTGTAGCGAACCGGAAATATATGTACCGGAATAAAGTCTTCTCCGTTGTCTTTTGCGTAGGATGCCAATAAATACAATTCTTCTATCTGATTATCTTTTACCGGGATACAACCTACCGTTATACAATTACCATGGATATAAATTTCACCGCCCGGTTTTAATGAATCACTCAGCAATGCATCAGATACATTGGGATAATTAATTCCCAATGATAAATGATAAACACTTTTCGGATTGAAAGAGTTGATATAATAAAATCCTTCCGGCACCTGATAATCTCCTTCCATTCTTTTAGGGCCAAGACTTCCACTCAATGCACAAACCTTATAGGTCTTAAAGAGTTTGAACGCTTCTTTATTATTGCTTCTCACCCATACTTCCAACTGACTATCATACTTAAAACTTCGCAGATACAATTGTTTTGGCGGCCATTGAATATGTTCTGCTGCGAACTGTTTTTGTAAAGTGTCTTTATTGGTTTGAAAGACCTGTGCGACTTTTGGATTGTTTCTCTGAAAATCAACAAAAGAATTTTGCGCCATCACTCCGCTATAGAGTAACAGGAAAGCAATTGCGCAAAATACTGTCTTCATAACATCAAAAATATTGATTTATTAACATTCCCCACTCAAACAGGGGCTTAAAATATGCTGAAGATTTCCATATTAACATATGAGTTATTCACTATTCTGCCCCTCCTGTCCCTATGCGGGAAAGCGGCTTTTTGGGGTCCGTTTTAATAATTTCGGAAAAGAACGCCGTTGATTATCTTCGCCACTTATTATTTTACTATGAAAATAGGCATATTAGGCGGCGGACAATTAGGAAGGATGCTCTTGCAGGCAGCTGCAAATTATACGGTTGAAACCTTTGTGCTCGAGAATGATAAGAATTGCCCTGCTGCACATTTATGCCATCATTTCGTCAAAGGGGATATCAGGGACTTTGAAGCGGTCTATCAGTTCGGGAAAAAACTGGATGCGCTTACCATCGAGATAGAAAGTGTGAATGTGGAAGCGCTGGAAAAACTGGAAAGTGAAGGTGTGAAGATCTACCCCAAACCTTCCGCTATCAGAACCATTAAAAACAAGATCAAACAAAAGCAGTTCTATAAACAGCATGAGATACCAAGCCCTCATTTCATTGTCACGAAAAATCTACAAGATCTCTCGAATCATCGCCACTTTCTTCCGGCCGTTCATAAAATAGCCGAAGGTGGTTATGACGGGAAGGGTGTTCAGATCATCAGGAATGAAAGAATGATTAGCAAGGGGTTTGATGCACCTGCAATTTTAGAGAAAATGGTGAATATCAAAAAAGAAATAGCCATAATTGTTGCCATGAATGATAAAGGGGAAACAGTTGTTTACCCTCCTGCCGAAATGATATTCGATCCTGTTTTGAATTTGCTGGACTATCAGATCTCCCCTGCTAAGATCCCGCAAAAAATATGCTGGAAAGCAGAATCCATTGCAAAGAAACTGGTACAGGAATTAAAGAGTCCCGGCCTCTTCGCAGTAGAATTATTCGTGGATGAAAATGAAAATATCTGGGTAAATGAAACCGCTCCCCGTGTCCATAACAGCGGTCACCATACGATCGAAGCCAATTATTGCAGCCAGTATGATATGCTGTGGCGGATCATGCTGCAATATCCTTTGGGAAACAGCAATGCTATCATGCCTTCCGCCATTGTAAACATACTGGGGGAAGATGGTTACAACGGCCCGGCCAAATATGAAGGATTGGATAAAGTGCTACAAATGGAAAACGTTTTCGTGCATCTATATGGTAAAAAAGAGACCAAACCCGGAAGAAAGATGGGGCATATTACCATACTCAATAAAGACTATACTGCACTTGTGCGCAGCGCACATGCTATAAAAAGCACACTGAAAGTGATTGCATAACGATCATAGGTCTTCGATCAGCTTGCCGTTGCGGTTGTTTTTCACCAACAACCGTTAAATTAAATTTCATACATACATATTATTCCTCGTTTAGCAAATCCGGTTGGTGAAAACCTGCCTTTGCCGGCAGGCAGGCACCCAACCGGGGCGGACACTTCTTGTTTCGTGAAAGACGTCTTTAATGAAGTTTTCATTAAAGGTTTTTATTTTGATCCCATTCAATTTTTTAATGATAAGTAATCAAAACAGTCACATAAAATTAACCCTGTTTAGCATTCTTTATTCTCAGCATTGAGCATAATTAAAAAAGGACTATTTTGCGCGAAATAGTCGTTGTATGAATGTTAAGGCTTTAACCTTATTTCTTATCATTTCTTTTGGTCTTTCCATTGCATTCCCTCAAAAAACATCTTCACAAACAAAAAGCATTGAAGAAAAAATTGATACCATTCATATTCAGGATAAAGATATAGTTGACGTATTTAGTAGAAAAAAACAAACGAAGCTCACTGATACGGTCATTACAAAAACAAAAACGAAGAATTATTTTTTATCCATAGTACCTGCTGTAGGATATACCTTACAAACCGGTTTTGCAGGTATCATCAGTGCCAATATTGGTTATTATACAAATAAAGGCCCGGACGCAAAAATTTCATCCATTTCCACCAGTATTACTTACTCGGAGTATAATCAAGTCATACTACCTGTATTTGCTAATATTTGGACAAAAGGTGAACGATATAATATCATATCAGACAACAGGTATATCTCCTATCCTTCCAATATTTATGGATTAGGTGGTCAAACTGATCCTAATCAAGGCCATACGATTAACTTTAGTCAAATTAAATTACATCAATCCATTGTAAGAAAAATAGCCAATAATCTTTATGCCGGGATCGGGTATTATTATGATTATTTCTGGAATATTAAAATAATCGATCCGCAAACAAGGTTGATCAATGTGTATATACAAAAAGAATTCGGATCAACTGCTACGGCAAGTGGCCCTATCGTAAAACTATTGTACGATTCAAGAACAAATCAGATCAATCCGGAAAAAGGACTTTATTTTAATGTAGTGCTGCGGCAAAATCTTCAAGAATTGGGCAGCGACAATCAATGGGCTTCCCTCTTGATCGATGCAAGGAAATATATTAATTTTCCGAAGAGGTCTAAAAATGTACTGGCACTTTGGGCTTACGAATGGTTAACACCCGCAGGAAATCCAAACTATTTATTATTGCCAAGTAATGGTTGGGATGATCAATACAATACAGGAAGAGGGTATATACAAAGCAGGTTTAGAGGAAAACAAATGAGTTATTTCGAGACAGAATACAGATATCGGATTTCACGTAACGGCTTAATTGGCGGCGTTGTTTTTTTTAATGTTGAAAATTATGCAGGAAATCTTAAACCATACGCTAATTTCCTACCCGGTTATGGCGCAGGCTTGAGGATAAAACTAAACAAAAAGTCTGGTGCTAATCTTTGCTTGGATTATGGATTTGGGAATGATGGAAGCAGAGGTTTTTATTTAAACTTGGGCGAAGTATTTTGATCTTAGTAAAGTGTTACATTTAAAATGGTTCAAAAAAAGATTTAATTTTAACTGGTTATGAAAAGATATTTATTTAGTGTTTTAATATTTTGTTTGGGTTTCATTGCATGTGGTAAAGACAATACTACTAATGCAGATTATCCATACTATTTAAATACCTATATACAGAATGTTAAGTTCTCAACAAGTTCTGTAGCAACATTTTTATTGGCCAACCAACAGGGCTGTGTGGCCAATAAAAGCTATAATCTAACGAACGTTGGTCAGATAAATGTGGATGCATATTATTTAGATTGCTATATGAAACATTACAGCAATAATGTTGATTTTGCAGCTACCAAACCCGGGTCTCATAAAATTTTTGATGGCGGTTCCTTATTAACAACAGCTGATTGCAATTGTGATCTGGTAATTGGTTTGGTGGATAATAGCATCCCAAATCTTTATAATAATACAGTATTGCAGTCAACAAATATTGTACACACGGTAACAGCGATTGCAAAAAAAGACAGTACGGCTAACAGCATGACATATATTGTTACAGGAAATTTTTCCTGCAATTTTAAAAACACCAATAACGTAATTATACCTGTTGTGGGAAATTATGTATTGCCTGTAAAAGTAGCCAGATGATCTTTTCGAAATATCTTTACGTGCATATTACATGCCACTAGTTGCAGTGCTTATATTAGCTAATGTATGTATCAAAGCTTCCCGATTAACGATCAACTGTCATACCTAAGATCATTTTACCGCATCGCCATATACAAATGATTGCATGATCTCTAAACTATCTAGAGCTGCTTCAATGGAACAGGGATTTTCTTCTTTTCCCAAAAAATAGTTGACTGCTTTTTGAATCATGGGTTGTTGAATATGCTGTGGATGCTGAAAATTGAAAGCTTCATTTATCGTATCTGTCACTATTCTTATTTGATTGCCAAAAAATGAAAATTGTACATACCCATTTTCTCCAATGATCTGACATGTATCTTCTTTCAGAAGTTCAGGCATAGAAAAATTCCAGTTCCCGTTAAATAGAATGTCATCAGCAAATTGAATGATACCGGCTACTGCATCTTCTGCAGGATATTTTTTTGACTGATGTACCGATACACCAGCATAATGGATCGCTTTCCCGAAAATATAGATCAGGATATCTAACTGATGAGGCGCCAGATCAAAGAACAAACCCCCTCCCGCTATTTCAGGGATCACACGCCAATTGACTTCAGAATTGGCGACAAGTCCCGTATCATCGGGTTGAAATAAATTGAGCCGGATGGTCTTTACCTTACCGATCATTTGCTGATCGATCATTTGCTTTATCTGCAGAAACATCGGCAATGCTCTTCTGTAATGCGCAACGGTCAATTTGCCGTTATATTCCTTCACTGCAGCGATCATCCTTCTGCAGGAATCAGCATTTAGTGTAACAGGTTTTTCTACATATACATATTTGCCTTTTTGCAATGCCGCAATAGCATAAGCTTCATGAAATTTTGGAGGGGTAGCAATATAAACCGCATTGATCTCCTCGTCATTGATCAAATCAAAAGCATCACTATAATATTTAGGAACAGCATGACGTAATGCATAGTCAGCCGCTTTAGCAGCATCTCTTCGCATGACCGCCAGCAATCTTGAATGATCTGCTTTATGAAAAGCCGGACCGCTTTTAATTTCTGTAACATTTCCGCAGCCGATCATTCCCCATGAAACGATAGCTGGATCTTTCTTTTGTTCAGGCATTCTTTTTAATGGCTTATTGATAAAAATTGAATATTCGTTTTTACTGTTTCCCGGGTAAGACAGTAAAGTTAAGCATTCAACTTATAGCTGGAGCGAACAAATAATGAGATGAATAATCAACAATAATTTTCTCTATAAAACGGTCGTTTTATGAGACAGAAAGGAGTGTTTACTTCTTGGACACAATAAAAAAATAACAAAACTGAACTTTAGAGCAATCATCTAGCAATTTGGATTTTAAATTGATATAGTATTACTTTGCAAATACTAATGTTTAAACAACTAACAGTCATACTTTTGTTTACTGCCTTTACAGTGCAAACCTTTAACAAGGCTGTGATTGTGTTTAATTACTATACCAATACAGCTGCATTTGCCAAGAACTGCGAGAACAAAGCAAAACCTATGATGCATTGTAATGGTCGTTGTCAAATGATGAAGAAATTAAAGCAGGAAGAAAATAAAGACAAACAAAATCCGGAACGAAGAAGCGATAGCAAAGACGAAGTATTATATTTTTCTAAGTCTCAAATCATATTTCAATATAATTTTGCATCGATATTAATGAAATACCCCTCTTTTAATAATTCAATTATCAAAGATATTTCTTTCGATTTCTTTCAGCCTCCGCAAGTATAATCGCAACTAATCAGAAACGAGATGTCATGTTGTATTCTCGAAACATGTTTTAAATGAACGTTTCAAGAATCACCCTTCGAGCGCTTCCTTGGGTGACATTATTAGCGTACTGAAACTTTAATTCACAAGGGTTCATCTTTTTTTATTTTCTTAATATATTTTTTCAATGAAGAAATTATTCATTGCTGCTATTCTATTATTAGCAGTATCGGTTAGTGATGCATGCAGTATTTGTGGTTGCGGTGGCGGAAGTTTTTATATGGGATTGATCCCGAATTTTAAAAACAAGTTTATCGGCGTGAGATATAGTTATGCCGAATACCATACCAATCTGATCAATGATCCTACACAGTTCAGCCACAATTTCTATAATACCGTAGAAATATGGTCTGGCATCAATATCGGTAAACGTTGGCAGGTATTGGCCTTTCTCCCTTATCATTATAATGTTCAGTTTGATGATGACATGGGTCATGCATCCAAAAGGGGTTTGGGTGATATCACTGTATTGGGTAATTATAAATTATTCGATACCCGCTATTTAAAGGATCAAACCTATAAAGCATCTCAGCAGGTATGGGTCGGTGGCGGAATCAAATTACCAACCGGTTCATTTAATGTAAATGTAAACGACAGTACTACTACTTTGGCCGATATCAATGCACAAATAGGTACCGGAAGCGTTGATCTGTTTCTGAATGCAAGACATGAAATTCAGTTCAATCGTTTTGGTATCAATTCATCGGTAAGTTATAAGATAGGGTTGCCTAATAGTCAGGATTATAAATACGGCAATAAACTTATGCTGAACAGTCTTATGTTTTATAGGATCACTAAAAAAGCTTTTACTATCACACCCAATGCGGGACTGACTTATGAAAATACTGCCAGTAATAAATTAAACGGGCAGAAAATTTATTTGAGTGATGGATTGAATTCCGGTACATATGCTACAGGAGGTTATACATTGAATGCATTGGCAGGAACTGAGATCACTATTAAACAGGTAACTATTGGTGCCAATCTGCAATTGCCTTTGGCACAGGACTTTGCAGCGGGTCAAACCAAATTAAATGTGAAAGGGATGCTGCATATCAGTTTTGCATTGTGATAAACGATTACAAAAGTATTTATTCAATTCTGCAATCATAAACCAATGCATCATGTCAGAATATTTTAAAAATGATTGGGAGCGAAAAAGCGCATTGAACAGCGCAAGAAAACTAAATCTCGTTGTGTTGGTAATTGTGTTTGCAATGATGGCGGTTTGTGTCTATCAACTATTTTTTAGAAACAGATAAACCCGCTTTTGTCAAGAAACGAAGCCATCGGGTCATTCAAAAATACTTGCATTGGTTGTTGGTTGATGTAATGGCCCATGGCTTTCTTTAGAATTCCATTAAAAATTTAAATTTTTGAAAGTGAAAAAATATCTTTTAGTAAGTGTACTTTTTTTAGTTACAACTGTATCCTTTTCTCAAGAAAAACCCACAGGTTGGAAAGAATTAGATGATTTTCACTCTATTGTTGCCCCTGTGTTCCACACTTTTGAAAAAGGTAATTATCATGCAGCTAAGGACAGTGCAGGGTTGGTCTTGGAGCGTGCAAAAAAATGGCAATCATCAACTATTCCTTCGGGATTAGATGCATCAATTTACAAGCCTCTTATTGATAGATTGGTATCAGAATGCTCTTTTGTTTATGATGCAGTACAAACTAAAAAACCTGATGAAGAATTAAAGCCTTTGTTAAGAAAAGCTCACAATACATTTCATGAGATTTTAGGAAAATATAATAAATCAACACGCTAAAAAATATATAATGAAATCAATTTTATTATCAACTGCATTATTAGTTACTTCTATATTTTTATTTGGAGCTGATTCTCAAATAAAAAAAGATAAACAAAAACAGAATACTGTTACATTAAAATTCAACAATGTTTTTGGAAGTGAATCATTTGAATTCAAAAAAGAATACACAACCGCTTTCGGCGAAAAACTCACTTTCAGCACATTGAATTATTTCATCAGCAATATTA
>CAIMKO010000275.1 GCA_903841915.1 uncultured Chitinophagaceae bacterium
AAATAATTAAGTTTCCATAAACCCATCAATATCTCTTCGTTCTTTTTTAGTGGGCCTTCCTATTTTGCTTTGGCGTTTGCCTGTATTAAACGTTGCCGCCTGGAATGCTATTCTGTCAAGCTCTTCAGGAGGAGTGATATCAGTATAAAATTTTATTGCTTCTGTGAATTGAACACGCTTTTCCAATAAGCCTGTTACTTTTACCACCCATTTCTTATGTTCGGTCTTTACTTCATATTCATCGCCGATGTTCACGACCTTGGACGCTTTAATATTTTCTCCCTGCAGTTTCACTTTGCCTTTACTGCATGCATCTCCCGCCTGACTTCTTGTTTTAAATAAACGGATAGCCCATAAATATTTATCGACCCTTAATTTTTCTTTGGCGTCGCTCATTTTTCAAAAGTAAGGAAATGATGGGAACACAGATTTGCTTGAATATATTTTGACACGAAAACAATGAAGATATCAATGAAATATAATGTAAACAAAAAAGCCAACAACCAATTTCGATTGCTGACTTTTAGTTTTTATTTTTTAAGTATTAGTTTTTACTATTTTACTTTTTCATTTCAGCGTAGAACTGATGGAAATAAGGAATGGTTTCAATGCCTTTGTAGAAATTGACCAGATCGAATTTTTCATTGGGTGAATGCAAATTATCACTGTCCAAACCAAATCCCATGAAAACGATTTTTATTCCCAATACCTGCTCGAACAAAGCACAGATAGGAATACTTCCGCCACCACGAACGGGAATAGGTTCTTTGCCAAATGTGGCTGCCACTGCTTTTGCGGCTGCACGGTATTCATTGGAATCGATCGGTGTCATGTAAGGCTCGCCACCATGGTGTTCTGCTGCTTTTACTGTCACTCCTTTTGGCGCAATGCTCGTAAAATAATTGATCAATTTTTCAGTGATTTTTGCAGATGATTGATTGGGAACCAATCTTGCCGAAATTTTTGCAAATGCTTTACCCGGCAAAACTGTTTTTGCACCCTCTCCTGTATAACCACCCCAGATCCCGTTTACTTCAATGGTTGGACGAATGCCTGTTCTCTCATTGGTAGTAAACCCTTTCTCACCCCATAATTCTGTAACGCCCAGATCTTTTTTGAATTCATTTTCATCATAAGGAGCTTTGGCCATCTTTGCTCTTTCTTCTGCAGTTGCATTTACAACATCATCATAAAACCCGGGAATCGTGATGTGATTATTCTCATCGTGACAAGATGCGATCATTTGTGCTAAAATGGTAATAGGATTCGCAACTGCACCGCCATACACACCACTGTGCAGATCACGGTTAGCACCGGTAACTTCCACTTCAATATAACTTAATCCGCGAACGCCAACATCGATCGAAGGATTTTCCATACTCAACATCGATGTGTCACTTATTAAAATAACATCTGCTTTTAATAATTCTTTATTGGCCTTTACAAACTTTGCCAGATTAGGACTTCCGATCTCTTCTTCCCCTTCAATGATGAATTTGATATTGGTGGAAAGTGTATTTGTTTTCACCAATGTTTCCAAAGCTTTTACATGCATGAAGAACTGGCCTTTATCATCGGCTGAACCTCTCGCAAATATTTTCCCGTCTTTGATAACCGGCTCAAAAGGACCGCTATGCCATAGTTCCAGC
>CAIMKO010000276.1 GCA_903841915.1 uncultured Chitinophagaceae bacterium
TGAAATATTACAAATTATGAGCGTATCACTATTAGATAAAACTCGACTACCAAGCCTTTTTGAAAACCCTTTATACCAAGATGTCAAAGATCAAAACCATATTCAATTGAAAATCAACCTAATTTAACCGGACACTAGTGTTTGTGAGAGTGTAATTTTTTTTCATAATAAAATATTTAAGAAGGTTAAAAAAATCACTGTATCACACATTTTCATGGTTGAATCACTAATCTTTTTCTGTATAGATTCAGGAAGTAATAACAGCTACACAAAACTATAGGAATGAGTCAGGGTAAGTGTTACACAAAGAAGGAGAAGAGTTGCATCATTCACATATTTAAATGCCTTGCATTGATGCTGTATTAATTAACGGTCTTAATTGTGTGTCTGCAAAAGATGAATTTCTTAAGAAGCGGATAATTTATGAGAAAGGAGAGGGAATGAATGCTAAGACAATTATTTGCATTCACATGTAATTGCTTTTTTAGTCTACCTACATACCTTCTTTTGCATTTCATTATTCTGGATTTTCTTTTATGATGTGATCATAACAGTGCTTTAATGCAATTTATTCTTTTCGTAGATCTTTGCTTTTTGATTTAAATTTCTCTTTGTCGTTATCCCGAAAGCCTTGTAAACAGGGCAACTGCCGTTTATAGAAGTAGCGACCAACACCATTGCCAATAAGAAAAAAACAATAGCTAAAGTAGATGAGATTTTTGTGTTGTAAATGAATAATAAAAGGATCAGGGCCAAAACTATTCTGATGACTTTATCTTTGATTCCTATATTATTTCTCATAATCATTCTTTGATCATCTATACTTTAGCTTGTCTGTAATGAACAGGATAGAGTGATTGATTTCAGAAATTAAAGATGTACTCTTTTCAGTAAGAAAGTTTATAGAAGAATAAATATGAATTACATGATTCACAGATTTTCTGTGTTCAGGAAATACTGATAAATGGGATGAGACCTGCATGCTCTTTATAGGATCGCTTCATATAAATGAAGCCTGTTCTTCAATGTTTGTATTTCTGTTTGCATATCGTTGATCCGCTGTAGTAAATGAATGGCAACATCGATCCCTTCTATATTGATCTCGAGATCACCGTATAAACGCACTAGTCTTTCTGCTTCTGCTAATTGCTGTATAGAAATAAAAGCAGTTTCATCGATACGCGTGATTTCGATCAGTCCAAAGTCCTGTAAGGAACTGATGAAAGCAATATCAACACCATGTTGGCGGCAGAAAAAATCGATGGGTATGAATTCCTGTGTTTCCATGAGAATATCTTTATTTTGAAAGAGCGGATAATTGCTCGAATAATTCTTTTTGTTTGTCTGTAAGTTTGGTTGGTATCTGAATATGATAGGTCACATACAGGTCACCATATTGACCTTCCTTTTTATAAACAGGAAAGCCTTTTCCTTTTAATCTTGTTTTGGTTCCGTTCTGTGTTTCAGGTTTTATTATGAGTTTTATTTTGCCATTCAAAGTATCGATGGTGGTCTCACCGCCAAGAACCCCCGTAAAGAGATCAAGATCAATAGTCGTATACAGATCATTGCCCAGGCGCTTAAATTTCGGATCATTTGCAATGGCAAAACTGATAAGCAGATCTCCATCAGGACCGCCATTCACACCTTTACCGCCATAGCCTTTTAGTTTAATGGTCTGTCCGTTTTCAACTCCTGCAGGAATTGTGATACGAACATTCTTTCCATTGATGGACAATGTTTGCGCATGAGTTTCCGAAGCTTCTTTCAATGAAAGTTTCAGTTCGCTGTTAAAATCTTCCCCTCTGAATTTTGTTTGTCTTCTTCCGCCGGAAGCACCGCCAAACATCGAGCCGAAGAAATCAGAGAAATCTCCTTCTCCAAATCCATCCGAATAATTTTGACCACCTGCATTGGCCGATCTGTATGATCGTTGTGCTTTTTCCTGTTCTTCACCGTGCTGCCAGTGCTCTCCATACTTATCATACTTTTTCCTTTTCTCAGGATCACTCAGCACTTCATTGGCCTCATTGATCTGTTGGAATTTTTTATGAGCGTCTTTATCATTGGGATTGAGATCAGGATGAAGTTTTCTGGCTAATTTCCGGTAAGCTTTTTTGATATCATCTTCTTTTGCTGTTTTATTGATACCTAAAACCTGGTAATAATCAATAAATGCCATAACGGGGATTTTAATTAACTATAAAGGTATTTACAAAAAATAACGAATGCCTGATAAGCTTTGTAAAACATTTCTTGAATTCACTGCGTGAACTTTTTTAATTGCCACTAATGCACTAATGAAAACGAATAAAAAAGTTGATTCCTGAATATTCGTACACCTGCCTGCCGGTAGGCAAGTTCGTGGCTACTATCTATTTTAAAATCATTTTGTATTTCAGTGGCAAAAAACAAGAAGGGCTTGTAAGAAATTCCTACAAACCCCTCCGTTTATTTTCATGGATATTAGTACAATGTAAATTCTACACGTCTGTTCTTCTGACGACCGGCATCAGTTTTGTTGGTGGCAATGGGTTGAGTTTCACCATAACCTACTGCTTCAATTCTGCTGCTGTTCGCAGCTTGTGATACGAGATAGCTTTTTACTGATTCAGCTCTGTCTTTTGACAATTTCATATTGGCTTCATCAGATCCGATCCAATCAGTATGTCCGCCTAATTTAAGACTGATACCTTTTTTCACTAATAACTCTGCAACTCTGTTCAGATAAGGTAATGATCTTGCACGGATAGTTGATTTGGCAAAATCGAATTCCAAATTTCTTACTGCATCACTGGCAATTTTTTTGTCTTCTTCAGTAATGACATAAGTATTGTTATATACTCTCATTAAAGTGTCTTTTACCGGAACAGGTAATGCACAACCTGCACCATCTACCTTTACACCAATGGGTGTGCCCGGACATTTATCAAAATAATCAGATACACCATCATTATCAGAATCCATTTTCATTCTGTTCATTTCGTCTCTTAATCTGTTGATCTCAGCTAAACGTTGATTGTATCTTTCTTCGCTGGCAGCCAATGAAGCACGCATGGCATTATTATCATCCTTCATGTTTTGTGCTAACTGGGCAGGAGGATTATGCGTAGCCAACTGTGGCTTGTTTGGATTTCCTAAAGCAAATTCCAAACCAATATGTGCATAAGAGAATTTATCTCCTATATAAGGTGTTTTTTGATATCCGTCTAAGTCATCAGCATCTACATAAGCCATGGTATAACCCAGATCAAGATTAATACTTCTTGACAGATTGGCTTTAAAACCAACTCCCAACGGAACATAGAAATCAGTGATGCTTCCATCAGGTTTAAAGTTTACAGATACACCTGTATTGCTAACTGTTGTTGGATTAAAGTTTACATAACCTACACCCAAAGAAAGGTAAGGTTGAATAGCAGTATGCAATTGTGACCAACTGATATTGCCTAATGTAACAACACCGCTTAAACTTGCAGCCCAATGTACATCTGTTTTAAAAGAAGTATAAGGACTAACAGGAGGAGCTCCTCCCCACAATTTATCATTATTGCCTTCTAAAGTACCTCTCAGAATATCTAATTGAATGCCAATGGTATGTGTTGCCTGATACTTAATATATCCGCCGTATTCCAATCTTGTCAATCCTTTAGAAAAATCTGTCTTGCCGCCAAAAGCAGCAAAAGGCATCATGGCACCTGCTTGTAATCCAACAGACCATGTTCTGAATCCGCTCGTGCCCGAAAATAAAGGGGGCGCTACA
>CAIMKO010000277.1 GCA_903841915.1 uncultured Chitinophagaceae bacterium
TAGAAACATTGTTGGTGAAAAACACCAACAATGGCGCAAAACAACAAATAGCATAAAATAATCCATGAAAATCATATCTCTTTTTATCGCAATCATATTTTTACATCTCAGTTCCTTTTCACAAAAAGCAAATGATGATTTTTCAGGTAAATGGAAAACAGATGAGGGTGTTATTATCAGCATTTCAAAAACGGAAAATGGTTTTATCGGAAAAGCAGGTATAAAAGATATTTTGGTACTTAAAGCCGTAAAATTTGCTGATGGCAGATGGAGCGGAATTGTATATAACCCAAAGAAAGACATCACAGCAAATTGCGAGTTGCAATTGGAAACTGAGAGAATCAAGATCATAGCCAGAAAAGGACTCTTTTCTAAAACGATCTATTGGACTAAATAGCAGGGTAATCAGATAGCTGGTAGATAGCTTACTAAATTGGTTCTTATCACTTAAAACAGTCCTTATTTTCTTATTTTCGCGGAATGGAATTGATCAACCCCCTTGTTGAGAAATACTCAGAGCAATTTACATCTCCGGATGATGCTTTTCTGCAAGAGATCCATCACCATACTTTAGTCGCTCATCCTCATGCACATATGCTCAGCAGCAGTGTACAGGGAAAATTATTATCCTTACTGAGCACTATTATAGCCCCCAAATACGTTCTGGAAGTAGGCACATTTACGGGATATAGCGCTTTGTGCCTGGCAGCAGGACTTTTACCTGATGGCGAATTACATACTTTGGAATTGAGGGCGGAAGATGCAGCAACGGCAAGGAAAAATTTTAGCATTTCAAAATGGGCTAAGCAGATACATTTGCATGTCGGAGATGCTCTGGATATTATACCAAAACTGGACAAAGAATGGGACCTGGTTTTCATAGACGCAGATAAAACAGGATATACTGGCTATTATGAACTAATTGTACCGAAATTGAAGAAGGGCGGATTGATCATTGCAGATAATGTGTTGTTTCATGGTCAGGTCTTGGAAGAACCCATAAAAGGTAAAAATGCATTGGCCATACAGGCTTTTAATGAGCATGTGGCCAAGGATACAAGAACAGAACAAGTGATGTTAACCGTAAGAGACGGATTATTATTGATAAAAAAGAAAGATTGATGCAGCGGATCATTTTACTACTGACAGTTATTTGCTTTTACACAGCAGCTTTTTCTCAAAAGGAAAAAGGCGAATCTTATATTGCCAAATACAAGGATATTGCCATGGCCGAGATGCAACGCAGCGGCGTACCTGCAGCGATCACACTGGCACAGGGCATTTTGGAATCGAAATATGGCGAGAGTGACCTTTGTCTAGAATCCAACAATCATTTCGGCATCAAATGCAAAACAGAATGGACAGGTGATAAAGTGTATCATGATGATGATGCAAAGCATGAATGTTTTCGCAGTTATCCTGATGCAGCAGCATCTTTCAGGGATCATTCTGATTTTCTAAAGAACCGCCCTTATTATACCGACCTATTTAAATTAGATATCACTGATGCGGAAGGATGGGCTTATGGTTTAAAGAAAGATGGCTATGCTACTGAAAAAGAGTATCCGCAGCGGCTGTTAAAAGTGATCAGTGATTATGATCTCAATCAATACACCTATCTGGCTTTACAAAAACAAAATAATTCCCCTTCCATTGCAATAAAAGAAAAAGCCCCGGAAAATAAACCTGTTGTAAAACAAAACATTGCTGTAAAATATACAGCTCCCGCTGAAGAAGAAGTGGAGATCATAACAAAGCATACAGATCAAGCTGCAACAGCAAGATCAGTTGCTTCCGTTTATCCTGAAGGTGTTTTTACGATCAATCATTCAAAAGTTGTTTTTGCAAAAGAAGGAACCTCTTTATTGGCATTGGCCAATGAATATGATATTTCACTCAGCAAATTGCTTGCTTTCAATGAGATCGGAGAAATAGATATCTTACCCAATGATGCATTGCTTTTTTTAGAGCTGAAGATGAAGAAAGGTGCTGTTGATTTTCATATAGCAGAAACCGGAGAAACCTTGCATCAGATCTGTCAGAAAGAAGGTGTGCGTATGGATGCCGTGATGCAGTACAACAGTATTAAACCCAACATGGAAGTAATGACTGGAGAAAAAATATACTTACGCGGCATTGCTGCTGTTCTACCCAAAACGATCGCACCGAATAATACAAACAGTCAGGTCACTTCCAAATAATACTTAACTTCAATATCTATGTCTGTAATCAAAGTACTCGATAAACAATTTGTCCCTTTTATTTCGGAAGCTACTATTCAGAATAAAGTAAAGGAATTGGCTGCACAGCTGGATAAGGATTATGAAGGCAAGCAGCCTTTATTCATTGCAGTACTTAATGGTTCATTCATATTTGCGGCAGACCTGTTTAAGGCATTGACGATCGAATCGGAAATATGTTTCATCAAATTGGCATCCTACAAAGGGACCAAATCCACAGGGCATGTGATCACTTCCATCGGATTAGATGCCGATGTAACAGGAAGGCATGTTGTTATTATTGAAGACATCATTGATACGGGAAAGACCATGCATAGTTTTCTTCCGCAGATCAATAATCAGCAACCGGCATCTTTAAAAGTTGCAGTACTATTACATAAACCCGATTCAACAGAATACGAGGTAAAGATCGATTACTGCTGTTTTTCTATCCCGAA
>CAIMKO010000278.1 GCA_903841915.1 uncultured Chitinophagaceae bacterium
AACCATACATTCCGTTGGTTCTTTTATTATCAGCCCGATTTTAGAAAGAAGGAAAAATAAGAATGTTTCGAGCAGTAGTATTTCATGGCAACATAACGAGTCTATAAATTATCGTACTCGTAAATAGGATCGATATGTGATCCGGCCGGCAGGTCAAAAATGGTTCTAATAATTCCATCTTCCAATGCATACACCCATCCGTGAAGATCAGGCGACTTTTCATGTTTCCATGCTTTCTGAACAATGGAAGTTTTCGCCAAATTCAGCACCTGTTCTTTTACACTGATCTCGATCAGTTTATTTAGTTTTTGTTCTTCGTCTTCAAGATGATCTATTTCATGACGGTGCAAACGATGCACATTTTTAATATTCCATAACCATTTATCTATTAAGCCCAAACTATGATTTGTCATAGCTGCTTTTACACCACCGCAACCATAATGTCCGCATACAATGATGTGTTTGACATTTAAAACCTCTACAGCAAATTGCAGTACACTTAATAAATTGAGATCGGTATGCACTACTAAATTAGCAACGTTGCGGTGTACAAAAATTTCGCCCGGGTTTGTATCCGTGATCTTATCTGCAGGTACGCGACTGTCGCTGCAACCGATCCACAACACTTCGGGGGACTGTATTTCAACCAATCTTTTAAAATAATCAGGATCTGCAGCAACTTGTTTTGCAGCCCATTCTTTATTATCGAATAAAAGTTTTTCAAATGGTTTCATACTGTCGAAAAATTATTTTCTTAAATATTCAATCCGCCGCAAGTACTGATCACCTGCCCGGTGATGTATGAGCTCATGTCGCTTGCCAAAAATAAAGTGGTGTTAGCCACTTCATCTGCCTTGCCAAAACGACCCAACGGGATCTTTTTCAAAAACTCTTCTGATGCTGCACCTTCTTTTAAATAATGGGTCATATCAGTTTCAATAAAACCCGGTGCGATTGCATTGCAACGAATATTTCTGCTTCCTAATTCTGCCGCAATGGATTTTGTAAAACCGATGATACCTGCTTTACTCGCTGCATAACTGCTTTGGCCTGCATTTCCGCGGATGCCGATAATAGAACTCATATTAATGATACTTCCCGCTTTTGCTTTCATCATTGGGCGAATCACTTGCTTCGTCATGTTGAAAACACTTTTCAAATTAATGTCCATTACTTCATCCCATTGCTCTGCTGTCATGCGGAGTAATAAATTATCTTTTGAGATGCCTGCATTATTCACACAAACATCGATCTTTCCGAATTCTTTCAACACATCATTTACAAATGTTTCGCATTGCGCAAAATCGCCTGCATTGCTTTTGTAGGCTTTCGCTTTTACGCCCAAAGACTGTAATTGACTTTCTAGGGCTGCAGCTTTTTCGGCGCTGCTATCACTTACATATGTAAATGCAATATCTGAACCCTGTTCTGCTAATTTTAAAGCAATGGCCGCGCCGATACCACGGGCTGCACCCGTAACGATGGATACTTTACCTTCAAGTAGTTTCATAAAGATTATTTATAGGCTCCAAATATATTAACTCCATTCAGTTCGGCATTAATAAATATTTTTACGGTGTTATGAAGAAACTGCTTACGATAGAACATTTACTGACTGCCGTGTTTCTGGTAGAAACGAGTTGTGTTACTTTAGCTTTACTTTTTCCTGTATTAATACCATCGACATCGGTTCTTTATTTTGTTTGCGGATCTATGATCGCAGGACTGATCTTGTTTCTTCCACAGGCTAAACAATCTTTTTCTATAAAAGAAAATGCACATCATTTGTCAACTCTTTCATTCAGAATTGTTGCAGTTATCATGATGGGAGTTGAATTGTTTCACTTTTGCAAAAAATGGATCGAAGATGCGCCAATGGATTATCATGATGCCGATATGCTGCCTATCATGAAGATCATGTCGCAGCGTTTTATGAGCGGACATTTTTCGCAAGTGTATAATATCATTCCGGAGGTTTGGAATGGTATTCATCCTGTTTATTTACCGGCCATGTGGATGCCATTTACTGTTGCTATAACCGGAAACTTTGACCTGCGTTGGATCACTACTATCTGTCTCATGCTTGTTTTCACCATATTCATTTTTGTATTTCATCCATCACATCAGAAAAAAGTATCGCCATTTATTTTACTCTGTGCATTTTTACTTTTTTGGTGGATGTCGACTTCCGAAGCGCATGGGCTGGTTCCTTATACGGAAGAAGGAATTGTAATCTTTTATTACGTATTGTTGACGCTTGCCTTATTGAATGGTAATATTTGGTTCATTGCTATCTGTATCGCTTTATGTGGACTAAGCCGCTATGCTTTTATTGGTTGGCTGATCCCTTACGGGTTGATGTTGATGTATAAAAAAAGATTTTCTGACCTGATCAAATTAACTGCAACAGGATGCATTTGCTTTTTATTATTGATGATCATTCCTTTTGGATGGGGGCCATTCAGAAATTTACTATCCTTACCGGATCGGTATATCGATTTTGCAACAAGAGTATGGCAGGATGCGCCTGTTGTATTTTCAAGCAGTTTGGGATTTGCTAAATTTTTCGGGGCAAGTAGGATTGCATTACAACATAATTTATTGGTCATTCTTTCTTTTACTATTCCTTTTTTATTTGCTGCGATGGCTCTTTGGCTAAGAGACAAAAAAAACTATCCTATAAGGAATATTACTTTGGCAACATTTAAAATTTCGCTGGTAGTTTTTTATTCTTTTATTGATGTGCCATATCTATACCTGTTCTACACCTCTTCATTTGTAAGCTTACTGATCGTAGGATATTTTATTTCCTTGCGCGAAGAAGAAATGGTTCTACAATAGGCGGTTCAGATCAGCAACAATTCGTCCACGTATTTTCTATCGTTGCTCAGGCGAGGTATTTTGTTTTGCCCGCCCAGCTTGCCTTTTCGGCGAAGCCACTCAGTGAATATTCCTTTTTTCAATGCTTTCACCAAGGGCATTCTTAAGGCGATGTCTTTATATCTTTTTGCTTCGTAATCACTGTTTACATTTTTGAGTGCGCAGTCTAATTCGTAAGTAAAATTCTGGATGTTTTCCGGTTCTTTATCGAACTCTATCAGCCATTCATGAGCGCCGTTACTGTTCTCGCTAAAATAAATCGGTGCTGCAGTATAATCATTTACAATAGCATTTGTTTTCTCGCTTGCGATCGCGATCGCTTTATCACTGTTGTCAACAATTATCTCTTCTCCAAATGCATTTATATAATGTTTTAATCTTCCACTTACTTTTATCTTAAATGGATGAAGGGATGTGAATTGAACAGTATCACCGACCAAGTATCTCCACAAACCTCCATTGGTAGAAATGATCAATGCGTAATTTTTATTCAGTTCAACTTTATCT
>CAIMKO010000279.1 GCA_903841915.1 uncultured Chitinophagaceae bacterium
CAACAAATTCATTTTTGGACTGATTGTAGATCATTGTACCTATAACGTCTGCAGGCAATAGGTCCGGTGTAAATTGTATCCTGCTGAACTTGCCATCCATTGCCTGTGCCAGTGACTTAATAGTAAGTGTCTTTGCCAGGCCGGGTACACCTTCCAGCAATACATGTCCATTACTTAATAAGCCGATCAATAACCGGTCGACCATATACTGCTGACCAATAATGACTTTTGCCAGCTCATTTCTTAAACGATCCACAAATTGAGAAGTATATTGGATACGTTGGTTCAATTCTTGAATATCTGGTGCTGTTTGCATGAACGAAATTTATTTTAGAATGGTGAATGTACAAAGTTGAATGGATTGAACGGCATTGAATCGGGTGAATTGGGAAATTTTTAATGAAGTTGATACAATAAAAAATATCTTCGCGGCCTATGACAGAATTTGCTCATGACAAGGTAGTACCGGACAAAGACAGCAGCCTGAATAAAAAACAACAGGTGTCTGAAATGTTTGACAGTATTGCTTTTCGCTACGATTTTTTAAACCGCTTTTTAAGTGCGGGGATCGATGTGAGTTGGCGTAAAAAAGCCATCAACCAATTAAAAGGGATCCAACCCAAAAAAGTATTGGACGTCGCAACAGGCACGGCAGATGTAGCATTGATGACCTTTAAAATGCTGCAGCCAGAAAAGATCATCGGCATAGACATCAGTGAAGGAATGCTTGAATTGGGTAGGCAAAAAATTGAAAAGCTTGGATTAACAAATAGTATAGAATTATACACAGGTGACAGTGAGAATATTCATTTTGAGGACAATAGTTTTGATGCCATCACAGTAGCATTTGGCGTTCGGAATTTTGAGCATTTAGAACTGGGGTTAAAAGAAATGTATCGGGTATTAAGACCGGGAGGTAAATTAGTAGTACTCGAATTTTCAAAACCAAAACAAGCTGTGTTTAAAGTTTTCTATAATCTTTATATGAATCATATTGCACCCTCATTTGGAAAAGCATTTTCGAAAAATGAGAACGCCTATCAATATTTGAATGATAGTGTACAGGCTTTTGCCGAGGGGGAAGCATTTCTGAATATTATGAAAGAAGCAGGATTCACTGGTACTTATTTAAAGCCACTCACTTTGGGAATTTGCAGTATTTATTGCGGGAGCAAATAATTCGTTCATCTGAATCGGGCTGCAATTGTGTAGCATACTTTATCATTAATGCGCCAGAAAATTTCTCCGTTTATTTTTCTGATCTTGTTGCGATGCTTTTTTACCAATAGCTTTCCCTCACTGTTAAAATATTGCGGCTGCGAAAAATAAGTGAGAATATAATATTTCTTATTGGTAAATGGTTTACTTAAACCCACCGGTCGCATGGAAATAAAGATGAGCGAGTTTTTTTGCTCATCTACATAATAATCCAAGCTATTGATCCATGTACAATGAATAGAGCGCATTTGTGAGATGATATCACTAATTCCTTTTTCATTCAATGCATACTTCAGCAAAGTATCTTTTAGTCTGGTTTCGTTGATGTCGAATTCATAAATATATTTAAGCGAATCGGTCATGATCTCGATTGAAACAAAATTGAAAGAACGATCTGTAAACTCTATGGAAAAGGGGTTTTGTCGGTATAATGTTTTGAAAGACTGCTCGATATTATTCAGCATTTTTTCATTCTCATTATAATATTTTGTCGAGACCTTTTGTATTGAGCTGCAGGAACAAAAAACAGCAGCAGTAAATAGTAGTTGATATATTTTTCTATTGCACATCATTCATTTTTTTAGTGCAATGAGTAATGCCATAGGTGATTCTTTTCAAGAATTTAGGTGTCAGTTGACGCAGCGATCTTCCGCCATAATCCCAATAAACTATTGTTACAGTATCATCAACTTTCGAAATTTCCTCAAGAATGATGTAATGTGTAGGCACTGCTAATTTTAAAGCTGAATGAGTTTTTTTATAGAGGAAAGTATTGTTGATATAGAGCACCATTGTTCCCGTTTGCATCATACTGCTGATATATTCATACAAATCACTGATTGCAGGATGAATCAGGTCAGTACCTATTGCATCCACTTTTTCATCAAACAATTCTCTCAACATCCGGTTGAATTTGGCATAATTGACCGATGCCCATAATTTATCTTCATCACCTGCATCATAATGCTTGTCAAAGAGATTTAAATACCCTTTAAAATGATCGGCCAGAGATAAGAACCACATTTGATCGGCTGGTCTTATATCCAGCTTCCCTTTAAATTTCATGGATCCTGCGGCTTGTTTAATTTCCGATGATGGACGAAAAGAAGCTTTCCCCATTATTGCTTCTCCATGTTTGTACAATTCGACCATAAACTTTGCATAAAGTAATGGCTCGTCATGAAGGAGTATATAAGACAATGCTGCATACCCGCAAAAATTAGTGCTTACCCCTTCGTAAATACTCAAGGGTTTATTGATATTCAGTTTTATATTTTCCAGGAATGTGGCCGGCTTTATATTAGGCCAGAATGAACTTACCGACAAAGTATCTGTCTTTTGCAGGAAAGCTATTGCCTGTTGTCGTGCAGCTGCATTTGTAGTATCTTTTTCAATACCAACTGCATCCGAAGCCCTTACAATATTTGTTTCCAAAAAGCATCCGCTGATGAGAAAAAAGATGCTGTGATATAATTTCCGGAAACTCAAAACATAAGAGCCTTAATAAACTAGTGTAAATATACTAATCTGGTCAGCCATTTCGTTTTAAACTATCAAATCGATCAATAGTAGAAGTTTAACAGCGTTCTCTTGTTATATTTTAAGAAATTTTAAAGGACAAACTGCCTTATATTGCAACTTTAAAAGGAACCTTTTCATCAATTAAATACAATAGTTATTCTTTGTTTCTACACCTTGATCTTATTTAAAAACCTAAAAGCAAATCTTCACATTGCTGCATAAACATCATTTGTTGTACAACAGAATAATTATTCTTGTATTTATTGTATTTGCAGGCAAGAACTGTATTGCTCAAACAGAAATATATCGCTCAGAACATGATGACGTGCCCTATTATTTTGGTGCAACTTTCGGCTATAATTCTTCCTGGTTAAAAGCCACAAAATCTTATAAATTCTTACAAGACGACAGCGTATTGGTTGCATTGCCCGGCAGCAGCGGTGGTGTTTCTATCGGATTACTGGCAACCGGTAGATTAAGTGACCACTGGCAAATATGTTTTAATCCGCAGGTTATCATCGGAAGTTCCCGGTATTTTACCTATACATTAAGCAACCCAGCCCCCGGTGAGCCAATTAATCAAACAAAAGTGCTGCCCGCCATGATTGTGAGCTTTCCCTGGCATTTTAAGTTCAATTCAGACAGGATTGATAATTTTAGGGTCTATCTATTAGGCGGGATAAAATACGATATCCATTTTGCCAGTAATGCAAGCGATGTAAATACAGGCACCGATATAAAATTCAAAGCCCATGACTTTGGAATTGAGGGAGGCATCGGGTTTAATTTCTTCTTCCCTTATTTTACCCTATCGCCTGAAATAAAATTCAGTAACGGATTGACCGATCTTTTACAAAGAGACCCAACTGTAAAATATTCAAGTGTATTCGATAAGATACAAACACGAATGATCATGTTCTCTCTGCATTTTGAATATTGATTTTTGGGGCCTGCGTTTGCAATCTCAATTAGCATAGTTGCTTCTTACACTTCGATACATCTAAATATTAAAATTCGAAATTTCTACTCGCAATATTCCATCTGAAACCAAGCGTATAGATCAGTTCTTTCTTATCGATCTGTTCCTGTTGTACATTAAATGTTCTGTAGGTAACATTCCCTTCGATAAATAAATTAGGGATCGCTTCATAAGATGCAGTAAAAGAACCGGTAATAGTTTTAGCTAGCATACCTGAACCGATCTTAAATCCATAATCTCTGGGTCTTGTTAAATAACTTCTGAAAATATTAGAACCGAAATTAACGCCTGCAGAATCCAGCCCCTGTTCATTATAGAATATTTTTGCCAGCAGATACAATTTAGGCAGAGGTTGCGCTTTTGCAATGGCAATGAATTCTCTGAAATTAGCGCCCAGCGGATGCGCCAACTGCTGATTATAATGTGTAAACCCTATCAGACTGTCATGAGCAGTGTATGTGTATGGCCGAACGAGATTGGCTTCAAACTGCAGATCAAAATTATAAATACTGAATGCGTCAATATATTTGACACCCAATTGCGCACCCTGTTTATTTTCCCAACTTCCTTTGCTATAATGCGTTATTTCATTGAATAAAAATTCATTGAATATGAGTTGTCCATAAAACTGAACATTGGTAAGTGCGTTGTATTTAAAATCGAATCCGATATTTGTTTTTCCATTGTTGCCATTATCCTGTTCCAGTGATTTATAAAAAATAAAGGGATTCAGGTAACCGATCTTAAAACCATCTTTTCCATTCTCAGTTGAGTTTTCATAAATCCCCAGATTAAATCTTTTAGAAACCTGCCAGCTTAGATGATGAAATCCGATAAAATTATTCGGCAATGATTGTCTGGTTCCTTGTGTTAAGAGTTGGTAAGGCTGAGTTGTTTCTGCAATAATGGTTTCATAATTAACCCGCCCGATATGTAACCTGAATCGGAGATACAAATAATCTGCACTAAAATCACTCAGGAACAAACTTCTGTATCCATTACCGATGAATAATTTATCATACGCAAATTGGAGGTCAATATATTTACCGGTATTAACAGTCATACCACCACGGGCGTCAAAATGGTCATAACCTGTTGTTTGAAAGGGCTTAAAAAAGCCTGCCCCGGGTAGTGCTCTGAACTTTGTTACATAGTCCTGAACATATTGGGGATCTTTTTCCTGACTATCCGCGAGATAACTATAAAAACCGATCTTATTATCAATCTGCCCCCGCATTAATACGCCACGCGTATTCAAGAACAAAGTTTTATCACCATCAGAACTTTTTCCTGATTGTAACCCAAATACAGGATCGATCACAAAAGAGTATGCTTTTTGTTTTACGGCAAATAGATGGGCGGGTGTGGCAAATATGCCATTATAGTCCTTTTTGCGCTTAGACAAAAGATAGCTTGAGTCCTTTGTCCAGTCGCCGTTACTTTCCAATAATTTGCTGATATTGTATTCATCCACATCAGTTAATTCCAGAGACGGATAGAGCCCGTTTTTATACTTTCCATATACCTCTTCTACCCTTTGTGTTATTGCCTTCCTGAAATAAGGTTTAACTGTTGAGAAACGAAGGATTGAATCGCTCACTAGTTTTATTTCCAATCTGTTCAACAGATCGTATTGCTTATCATTCAAACCAATCACATCCGATTGCGCAGCAGCTTGTATTGCAATAAAACTTATCCCGAATAAAATTGCCGAACGCAAACATTTCATAATCTTGCTGTATTGATTTTTCAAAAATAAGATAAGATGAAGACTTACCTCATAAAAGATGCCTGTATTATCAATGATTCCAAAAGGACCTATGCCGACGTCCTGATCAAAAATAAAAGAATTGAAAGGATTGGTACCGGGTTAAATGTTAAAGGATCTGTTATAGAGATCAATGCGCATCAGCAATTCTTATTACCTGGTGTGATCGATGATCAGGTTCATTTTCGCGAACCCGGATTAACACATAAAGCCACTATTTACAGCGAAGCGAAAGCAGCAGTTGCCGGCGGCGTTACCAGTTTCATGGAAATGCCCAATACCAACCCGCCTGCATTAACACAGGAATTATTGGAACAGAAGTATGAGATAGGAAAAAGGTCATCCCTGGCCAATTATTCATTTTTCATGGGCACTTCTAATGATAATTATGACGAAGTAATGCGTACCAATGAAAAGAAAAATGATGTTTGTGGTGTAAAGATCTTCATGGGTTCATCCACAGGAAACTTATTGGTCGATAATGCTTTGGTACTGGATAAAATATTTGCGGGAAGTGAGGTCTTGATAGCTACGCACTGTGAAGAAGAACAATTGATCAGGGAAAATTTCGAAAAAAGAAAAAAAGAAAAAGGAAGTTTAACTGCTGCCGATCATCCCATTATTAGAAACGCTGAAGAATGTTTTGAATCTTCTTTTAAAGCCATTCAATTTGCTAAAAAATATAATAGTCGTTTACATATCCTCCATATCAGCACAGAAAAAGAATTGCAGCTTTTCGGCAATATGATCCCGCTAAAAGACAAGCGCATCACTGCAGAAGTATGTGTACATCATTTGCATTTTACTGCCGATGATTATGAAAGATTGGGCAATCAGATCAAATGTAATCCTGCCATTAAATCATCCAATAATAAAGATGCTTTATGGAAAGCTTTGCTCGATAATAGACTGGATGTAATAGCAACCGATCATGCACCGCATACCTGGGAAGAGAAAAATGAACCTTATGAAAAAGCGCATGCAGGGTTGCCCTTGATACAACACTCTTTATCACTGATGTTGCATTATGTGAAAGAAACGAAAAACCTGCCTACCGGCAGGCAGGTAAGTTTAGAAAAAGTGGTTGAGAAAATGAGTCATGCTGTGGCTGATTGTTTTGAGATCAAAGATCGAGGCTATATTCATGAAGGATATTTTGCCGATCTTGTTCTGGTAGATATGAACGAATCGCAAACCGTTTCGAAGCAAAATATTTTATACAAATGCGGATGGAGTCCTTTAGAAGGCTTCACTTTTCCTGCAACCATAAAAAATACTTTTGTAAACGGGCACATGGTTTATGGAAATGGGGTGTTTGATGAATCTCAGTTCGGACAACGTTTACAATTTACAAGATAGTCACGATCAGTTATTCCATGTTTCAGTTATATTGCAACTGACGACCCGAAACCTGCAACCATTATGCACGTAGATAAAACAACCTTACAAGACCTTTCTATTTTTCATCACGACGAAGAACAATCTGTTTTTCATCATCTCAACTTTACGCAAACCAATGGTGGAAGGGAACAACTTCGAAACATTCTTAGCAAGCCACTAGATTCCATCAAATCCATCAATGATGTGCAGCAAACCATTGCGCATCTTATTACCGTTTCGGATCGATGGCCAGTCATCATTACCAATGGAACGGTGATGGTTCTTGAAAAATTTTATGATACACCGGTTGAATCATATCCGCATCATCCTACATCTGTTCACAGTCATTTTTACAGGATATTCAATGCGCCCGATTTTTCACTGACCAAATATTCAGTTGAACATTTTATCGGTTTTGTAAAAGGATTAGAACAAATTGTCTTATTGATCAATCAGAACAAAAGTCTGCAACTAAAACTCTGGAAGGAAAGGATCGAAATGCTGCTGCGTAAATCTTTTATAGAAACGATGCTGCAATTGGAAAAAGGAAAGAAACTTTCTCCCGTTGAGGTTTTATCTTTCGGTGCCTTTATCCGTCATCATTTTAAACATGAATCATTCGAGCTCATTGATATCTACAGTAAACTAGATGCTTATCTGAGTTTGGCCACAGCTTGCAAAAAATTCAACTATCATTTTCCTGTCATTGAAGAAACAGATACTCCCTTTTTTGATGCAGAGAACTTATTTCATGTGCAATTAAGTACCCCCGTTTCGTATACTGTTTGTTTGAATAAAGAGCGGAATTTCTTATTCCTAACAGGGGCCAATATGGGCGGCAAAAGCACTTTTATCAAAGCGATGGGCATCGGCGTTTATCTGGCGCATATTGGGATGGGCGTTCCTGCTACAAAAATGCATTTGAGTTTATTTGACGGCATCCTAAGCAATATTCAGGTAGCGGATAATATTGTAAAAGGCGAGAGTTTCTTTTTCAATGAAGTGAAGCGCATAAAAAGTACCGTTGAAAAAATAAGCGATGGAAAAAAATGGCTGATATTGATCGATGAATTATTTAAAGGCACCAATCAACAGGATGCAATCAAATGCAGCATCACTGTTATTGAAGGACTGCGAAAAATGAACAATGCGATCTTTGTTTTGTCAACACATTTATACGAAATAGGTGAAGCACTCAAACAGTATCCTAATATCCAGTTCCGATATTTTGAAACAAGTATCATTGATGATCAATTGCTGTTCAGCTATCAGCTCAAAGAGGGCATCAGCAATGACCGTTTGGGCTATCTCATCTTAAAAAAAGAAGGGGTGGTTGAAATGCTGGATAAATTATAGATCTGCTTATTAAATAAACTTCTTTCTTTTTCAAATGTCCAATTAATCCTACCCGAATGATCACCTTTATTTAATTGGACACATTATCTTACAT
Organism: uncultured Chitinophagaceae bacterium; assembly: GCA_903841915.1. Taxonomy (GTDB): domain Bacteria; phylum Bacteroidota; class Bacteroidia; order Chitinophagales; family Chitinophagaceae; genus CAIQDX01. The sequence continues at coordinate 8,317 of CAIMKO010000279.1, forward strand.
GGTTATCTTGCCAACGGAGGATGAACGGAGGATGAACGGAGGATGAACGGAGGATGAACGGAGGATGA
>CAIMKO010000280.1 GCA_903841915.1 uncultured Chitinophagaceae bacterium
CCGTTGAAGGTGCAAGACAAAACAACTTACAAAATATCAATGTGCAATTTCCATTGAATGTGTTATGTGTGGTGAGTGGCGTAAGTGGTAGCGGAAAAACAACTTTGGTAAAGCAGATCTTATATCCTGCATTACAAAAAATAAAAGGAGAGTTTGCTGAGAGGGTTGGATTTCATAAGGCCATCACAGGGGATGTTGATTATATTTCTCAAATTGAAATGATCGATCAGAATCCGATCGGTAAATCATCGCGCAGTAATCCGATCACTTATATAAAAGCGTATGATGAGATACGAGACCTATTTGCCAAACAGCCTTTATCAAAATTGAGGGGTTTTCAGCCTAAACATTTTTCTTTTAATGTAGATGGGGGAAGATGCGATGCTTGTAAAGGTGAGGGTGAGCAGGTGGTTGAAATGCAGTTTCTGGCAGATGTGCATTTGACCTGTGAGGTTTGCGGCGGAAAAAGATTTAAAGAAGAAGTGCTGGAAGTGCAATATAAGAACAGGTCGGTTTTTGATGTATTGGAGATGAGTGTTGATGAAGCGATTGAATTTTTCGAAGATGAAAAAAATATCAGTAACGCCATTCGGCCCTTACAAAGTGTAGGATTGGGATATATTAAATTGGGGCAATCGTCTGATACACTTTCTGGCGGGGAAGCACAACGTGTAAAACTGGCGAGTTTTTTGGGAAAAGGGAAGGGGCACGGACATATTTTGTTCATTTTTGATGAACCGACAACGGGACTGCATTTTCATGACATCAAAAAATTGCTTTCTTCATTCAATGCTTTAATTGAACGGGGACATTCTTTGATCGTGATCGAACATAATACCGATATCATCAAATCGGCTGATTGGGTAATTGACTTAGGGCCGGAAGCTGGGGATGCCGGAGGAAATCTGGTATTTTCCGGAATTGCTAAAGATTTAAAAAGGTCAAAAGCAAGCTTTACAGGTCAATATTTATAGATTTTGGACAATAAAACAGCGCTGAAAGCCTTATTGCGAGGGCTAATTGCTGTTATTTTCCACAAAATCGATATTTTTCTTCACTAATTTTTCATATTTCGGTTGCATTCTAATATCTTTGCAGCCCCAAAAATTGTATGTCTAAACAACCGCTGATTAAACAAGATGGTACTATTCTGGAAGCGTTAAGTAACGCTATGTTCAGAGTGAAGTTGGAAAACGGCCACGAAATATTGGCCACCATCTCAGGTAAAATGAGGATGCACTACATCAGGATTTTACCGGGTGATAAAGTGGGAGTTGAGATGAGTCCATATGATTTGAGCAGGGGAAGAATCATTTTCAGATACAAATAAATTACGCTGAACGTCGAAACCTGCCTATCGGTAGGCAGGGACAAAAGCAAAACGCGATAAAAAATAAACTCATGAAAGTTAGAGCTGCAATTAAGAAGCGTAGTGTAGACTGTAAGATTGTGAAGAGAAAGGGAAAGCTTTATGTAATTAACAAGAAGAATCCTCGCTTTAAACAACGCCAGGGTTAATAAACATTTGTAAAAAATTAAAATTTAAATATGGCTCGTATTGCCGGTATTGATATACCAAAGAATAAAAGAGGTGAAATTGGTCTTACCTATATTTATGGTATCGGACGTTCAACAGCACAATATATATTGACTAAAGCTGGTGTTGACTTTGATAAAAAAGTGAACCAGTGGAATGATGATGAGCAAGGTGCTATCCGTAATATCATTTCTAGTGAGTTTAAGGTAGAAGGTCAGTTACGCAGTGAAGTGCAAATGAGTATCAAGCGTTTATTGGATATTGCATGTTATCGCG
>CAIMKO010000281.1 GCA_903841915.1 uncultured Chitinophagaceae bacterium
AACATTTGCAGAATAACGCAAATACGCGCTGAAGTCTGCAGCTTTTATAAGAATATGCTAAACAAACCGACAGATTCCATCATCATTCTTAATAGGATTATTTTTTAAAATAATATCATCATATCATAGTCGAAATGATACGCAACTAAAAGCAGATTAAAAGGTTGAAAACATTTTTTTGTGAAAAAAAAATGTTCTAGATTGTTTCCTAATCCTTTGGTGACTGGGGTTACAATCCAATTTTTATGAAACTAATTGCGCATCAATCAATACTGATGATATGGGCTTTCTATAGCTGTATTTGTTTTTTGGGGAAAACTAAAACTAAAAACTGCAATAAATTTCAGCCTGCTTTTTTGCATGGCATGGTTCAGAAAAGTTTGTTTGTATCTCTCATTTTTTTAAACACCGATTCTTTTAATGATCATGGCTATTTATTAATGCCTGACAAAAAGAGTATTGTATCATGATCCGGCATTCAAATAGAAATGATGCGTTAAATGGAAGTATGGATAAGATGAATAATTTTTTGGTGAATTAAATCGTTTATAGAATTCAAAAAAAATATGCTTAGTTAATCTGCATAAGATGCATAGGTTGAAATTATTTATATTATTTGGATTAAGCCTTGTGATCACAGATCATCTGTTTTCACAATCACAGGTTTGTCCGATCAATATAGACTACAACATGAACAGCCTTACGCATTGGGCAGCCTATACCGGGTGTTTTCAAACGATCACAAGCAGAACTCCGATCAGTACAACAAAATATGATTCTGTAACTGTTCCTAATACAATAGGTGTTGTAACTATTCCTGAGTATCTGCAAGCGTTGCCCGGGATACAAGTATTATCCACTGCAACTACAGATCCTTTCGGCGGTTTTTCGACGATACCCAATATTAATGGCTATCAGTATAATAATTCAATCAAGATCGGATCAACAGATATCACAACAGCCAAAGGCGGTTTGATCAGAGGCATCAGTTATATGATCAATGTTCCACCGGGTTTAGCAACTGACCCTTACACGATCACTTATGCCTATGCAATGGTGTTGGAAAACGGAAGCCATCCCAATACGCTGCAACCACTGTTACAAGCGAATATAACAACCCAATCCAATGCGGTCATCCCTTGTCCTTCTTACTCCTATTATCTTCCAACCACTAATAATGGGAACACATTAGATCTTGCAGCTGCAACAGCCGAAGGTTTTAGTTTGAGTGCAACGCCTTCTCCAAACAACGCAGCCCCCGGTAGTTTATACAGGGTATATACAAAAGGCTGGACAGAAGTTACATTTGATCTGGCTGCTTATCGGGGTCAAACAGTCACCTTATCATTTGAAGCAGACAATTGCGTTCACGGCGCCCATTTTGCCTATGCCTATATTGCTTTAAAAAATACTTGCGGCGGACTGATCATCACTGGAAATAACCCTGCATGTGCCAATAGCATCGTTACTTATTCTGTTCCCTCTCTGGCGAATGCAACTTATAATTGGACAGTACCTGCAGGTTGGGTCATACAGGGCTCGTCAGGGACGACCAATATGTTATCTGTAAAAGTTGGCAATACTGCCGGCACAATAACAGTTAACGAAGTAAATAGTTGTGCCAACCTTACTGCATCCTATCCTGTTACTGTTTCTCCCCCTGTAAATGCAGGAACGCTAAGTGGTACCAATCCTTTGTGTATTGCTGCTACAACAACTTATACAAGCAATGCTGATAAAGGTGGTTCATGGTCTTCCAGTAATCCTGCTGTTGCAACTGTTGATCCGGCAACAGGACTCGTTACTGCTATTGCAGCAGGAACTTCTGCCATCACTTATACAATCAGTAGTGGTTGCAGTAGTCCAGCTTTTGCTTCTAAAATAATTACGGTAAATCCTAATGCAAATGCAGGCACTGTAAGTGGCGCTAGTCCTTTGTGCATTGCTGCCACAACAACTTATGCAAGCAATGGTGATGTTGGTGGAATATGGTCTTC
>CAIMKO010000282.1 GCA_903841915.1 uncultured Chitinophagaceae bacterium
CAAGACCAGCCCTCATTCCAATAGCCGAAAGAAAGAAAGACGACGCGGTTGTTGTAACGGATAAAGAATTTCCTTACACAGTGGTAGTCATCACCAATTTTGTAGAGAAGAAAAAAAATATCGTTACCTGGGCTGATTATAAACAAAATATCATTGAAGACCTGTTTAATGCGATCCTAAATCAGCGTTTAAGCGAATTGACCAAACAAGCGGATGCACCATTTGTATTTGGTCAGGCTTCTTTTGAAGAAATGATCAGAGGTTATCGTGAATTTTCATCAGTGGCGGTTGTTGGAAATAAAACGGTGAAAGAAGCAGTAGATGCATTGGTAACAACTACCGAAAGTGTAAAGCAATTCGGATTCCTTGCAGCAGAACTAGAAAGAGCGAAAAGTAATATATGGAATGAAACAGAGAAAGCATTTACCAATAAAGACAAAACCGAATCCGGTGTTTTGGTACAGGGCTATATCAATCATTATACTTCCGCGTCACCCATTATCGGCATCACTAACAGATATAATTTCGTGAAGGACATTTTGCCGAAAATAACACTGGAAGAGTTGAATGCTTATGCAAAGAATGTGGAATCGAAACAGGGGAAATTTGCCATGATCCTTTCTTCCGATAAAAACAAAGAGAAACTTCCTACAGCAGAAAACCTATTGACAATATTGGCCGATGCACATAAGATCCCGGTAAAAGCATACGAAGAAAAAGTAATTGCAAAATCTTTACTGGAAAAACAACCGGTTGCAGGAAAGATCGTAGGTGAAAAAACAAATGCTGCTTTGGGAACAACAGATCTTACTCTAAGTAACGGCGTTACTGTTACCATCAAACCAACCGAATTCAAGAATGATGATATTCAGTTGGATGCATGGAGATTGGGTGGTTCTTATAACTATAGTTTAGCAGATAAGCAAAATGCAGAGAATGCTGCCAATGTTGTAATGACAATGGGTGCCGGTAGTTTCAGCCCTACCAATCTTGAAAAATTCCTTTCCGGTAAAACGGTAAATGTACAGCCATATGTCAATCCTACCGAAGAAGGTATTCAGGGCAACAGCAGTATCAAGGATCTGGAGACATTCTTCCAGTTAGTTCATTTGTATTTTACGCAACCGCGAAAAGATGAAACTTTATTCAAGGCGTTTATTGCACAGGAAAAAGGGTTCATTCAGAATATGAAAGCAAACCCTTCGAATTATTTTGCAGATACTTTATCAAAGATCCTGTACCATAATAATCCTTGGGCAAGCGGCATTCCGGATGCTTCTGATTTTGACAAAATAAATATGGAAAGGGCTTTCGCTATTTATAAGGAGATCTACGGTAATGCGTATGGTTTGCATCTCACCCTTGTTGGTAATATCGATATCAACAAGCTCAAGCCTTTACTGGAAAAATATATAGCAAGCCTTCCTGCAAAAGAAAAGGAAAATAAATTCACCGATGTAGGGTTGAGGCCCGTAAAAGGTGTTGTAAGTGCAACCATAGTAAAGGGGGCAGCAAAACAAAGTCAGGTGAATGTGATCTTCACAGGCGATGCTGTTTACAGTAAAGAAGAAAACCTGATCATCAAAGCACTGACCGATGTTTTAAATATCAAAATAATAGAACAGCTGCGTGAAGAAATGAGTGGTATCTATACCGGAGGTATGGGTGGCGGCATTTCTAAAAGGCCGTATAATGGCTATAATATCACCGTTCGTTTTCCTTGCGGACCTGAGAACGTGGACAAGCTGACAAAAGCTTTGTTTGTATTGATAAAAGATGCGCAGGATAAAGGGATCGAACAAAAGGATCTTGATAAAGTAAAGGAAACATTGAAGAAACAATATCAGGATCAATTGAAACAAAATGATTATTGGCTGGATGGATTGAGTGGTGTTTGGATCAATGGTGAAGATGCAGCATGGCTGTTGGATTATTCTAAAAAAGTAGATGCCATCACTGTTCAGCAATTACAGGATGCGGCTAAGAAATATTTTAATTTCAACAATTATGTAAAAGCGGTTTTGAATCCTGAAAAATAGGATCAGAAGAAAAATAAGAAAGGCCTTGCAATTTTATTGTAGGGCTTTTTTATTTTCAAACCATTTTTGATAGATGAGAACAGACAATAAAACGCTGATGCCGGCGAACAACATCCCTCCGGCTACATCTCTCGGAAAATGTTGCGCGAGATAGATCCTGGAAAACCCAACCCAGGCTGCATATATAAATCCAACAGCAACGATCCATTTCTTATCGATCATCAAACAGGCCAATAGAAAAAATACAAAAGCCTGTGTGCTGTGGCCGGATGGAAAACTTGCTATGGTATGCAGTTCAACACCTGCAACAGTATGGATCAGCTTCGTATCTGCAATAGCAGTAATCGGTCTTGGTTCATTAGGAAGGATAAAGTATTTGAATGATTCGATGAATATTTCAGAGAATGCAAATGAAAATAATAAAAGCGGTAAGAATTGTCTTCTGAACAGAATAAATAAAATAAGTAATGGGATCCACCAGATACCATCACCCAAAAATGTAAAAAAAATGAAAAGATAATCAGTCCCTTTTCCAAGATCCTCGTTCAGCAATAAGAAGAGTTGATCTTTTCCAATGATCCAGCTAAACAGAAACAGTAAGAAAGATCCTGCCAGTGTCATGATCAACCCCGCTTTGAACTGATGAAGTGAAAGTTTCTCCATAAATTATTTTTCCAGTATCAAATGTAATTGATTGAATTGCTTTTTGATGAATGAACTGCAGGTTTCTCTTTTATTTCCTATCTTGTTTGGAAAATCAGACACATGAAAAAAATGTTTTTTTGCCTTTTGACTGCAGCCATAGCAATGAGTTATACGGCTTGTAAGCAGGGTAGTTCTTCATCAGATCAAGACACAGCTATATTCAATAAAGACAGTCTTACCCAACATATAAAGATCCTGTCATCCGACTCTTTTCAGGGACGTAAGCCTTTTTCTGCAGGAGAAGTAAAAGCAGTTGATTATATGCAAACAACATTTAAAAATCTTGGTTTGGAGCCCGGCAATGGCAACAGTTATATTCAGGATGTTCCGATGGTGGAGATCACACCGACATCCGATCCGGTTATGAAAGTTCAATCAGCAAAAGGAAATTTTGATCTGCAAAGAACAACTGATTTTGTGGTTTCAACTGAAAATACAGATTCCATTATTTCTTTACAAAATGATGAATTGATCTTTGCGGGTTATGGTGTTGTAGCGCCGGAATATAAATGGAATGATTATGCCGGCATTAACGTAAAAGGAAAAGTAGTGTTGGTATTGGTGAATGATCCGGGTTTCGGCACCGATGATTCAACCATATTCAAAGGCAATACCATGACTTATTACGGTCGATGGACCTATAAGTATGAAGAAGCTGCAAGGCAGGGGGCTAAAGCTTGTTTTATAATCCATAATACTAAAGCAGCCTCTTATCCTTTTAGTGTGGTTCAGAATTCCTGGGGAAGTTCTAACTTATATCTAGACAA
>CAIMKO010000283.1 GCA_903841915.1 uncultured Chitinophagaceae bacterium
GAAGATGATTGATAAAACAAATACTAAAGAATCGAACGCTGTAACTCCTTCTAAAAATAATACTCCAAGAGTACAGAACAAACAATTGGCAAGAATTAATAAAGTGAATAAAGAAAACCTATTGCCGGTTTCTCCTGTAAATAATTCTCCGGTGTTAATTAATAATCAGGAATCAAATATGGAGAATAAAGAGTTGATAGCGGAGAATAAAGAACCGCAAAATAAGAAGGAAGAACCGGTTGCTGATAAAGAATCAACAGCCAAGAACCCTGAACCGGCAACTAATAAGGAGGAATATCTGACGTTAAAAGAAATGGCCGTCGCAAAAATAAAAGAGACTACGATGGATAAAAAATCTCTTGATGACGAAAAGAAAGCCGGCCGGTTAAAAAGATTTAGCGGTTGGGATTTGGCGAAAGTTGCTGCTAAAGGCATCAATACACTTACCGGCAGTAATGTGAAAGTGGAGCCGAAATATAACGAGAACGGTGATGTGGAAGCATATGCTCTTGCGGCAGGCGGCTTCACAATTTCAAGAGGAAGATAATTAACAATTTTTTAAAGAGGAGCCGTAGCCTTCTTCCTTATGCCCATACTTTTGTTCCCTCTGTACAGTTTTTACATATATCAATCTCTGCTCTTGATCGAAGTACCGAAGCTCTAAAATTATTATATTCTTTTGAAGACCACAACTCTCTAAACGACATCTTCTTCAAATCACCAAGTTGATGTTTCGCATCTTTATCAAAACAGCAAGGCACAACCAATCCGTCCCATGTGATAACTGTGGAGTGCCATAACCGCCAGCAATGATTCAACATTTCATTCTTTATTGAATATGTTCCATCTTCGCTTTTTTGATACCGCGCATACTTTGCAATTGATGGAATTAATGCATTTCCATTCACGTAATCATACATTTGAGCTGTTTTATATCGCACCTCATCAACTCCCAGTTTCCTTGCCAATGCTTCCACATCCTTTATCTGATGCTCATTCGGCTTCACAACTAAAAACTGAAATATTACATGCGGTGTACTCGATTTCAATTCCTTTTTCCATTTTACAACATTGTCTGTTCCTTCAATCACCTTCTTCAAGTCGCCTCCTATTCGATATTGCTGATAAGTTTCCTGTGTTGTTCCATCAATGGAGATAATCAACCTATCCAAGCCACTTTCCACTGTTTTCCGTGCATTGGTATCATCCAAGTAATGTGCATTAGTTGATGTAGCAGTATAAATCCTTTTTGCAGAAGCATACTTTACCATCTCCAGAAACTTTGGATTCAAATAAGGTTCCCCTTGAAAATAAAAAATAAGATAGGAGATTTCTTTATACACCTCATCTATTGTCTTCCTGAAAAAATCATTTTGCAACATTCCTGTCGGGCGGGTAAACTCACGGAGTCCACTCGGACATTCAGGACAACGAAGATTACATGATGTGGTAGGTTCAAAAGTTAGGCTTATTGGTATACCCCATTGAACTGACTTTTTACTCCACTTTGAAACGTAAAAACTTGAAACCACTTTAACAGCATTCCATATTCTTCTAAACGAAAGTTTAGAAAAATAATTCAGTCCGTCTGTAATCCTTGAGTTCAATGTATTTCTTTTAATAAAATAAA
>CAIMKO010000284.1 GCA_903841915.1 uncultured Chitinophagaceae bacterium
CTGCTGTTTTAGCCAATGCCACACCATAATCAAAAGTGGAATCCTTGAATCTTCTGTAATCATCATAGCTATCATAGATCGAATGGTATTCACCACCGGAACTTTCACCACCATAACCGAAATCTAAACAAGGAACACCGAGATGCTGAATGAATGTAGAATAATCAGAACCCGATCCCATTGCACCCAATGTAAATGCTTTTTTAGCCATTGCTTCTTTCTTTGCTTTTGCAGTCGTAGCTCTTACAACTTCTGCTGCTTTCTTTCTTTCATATACACTTACGCTCGTCTGAGGATCGATCACATCTTTACTGATCTCATTGACCAAGGTTTCAAATGCATGTGAACCTTCAGCACCCAAAAACCCTCTGGCATTGCCATCAGAGTTTATATAAGCAACAGCTTTCTGTTGTAATTCTGTTCCATGATCTTCGGCCCATTCTGTAGAACCCAATAGACCGGGTTCTTCGCCATCCCATGCACAATAAACTAAAGTTCTTTTTGGTTTCCATCCTGTTTTTACCAATTCACCAATGGATCTTGCTTCTTCCAGTAAAGCTGATTGTCCGCTGATAGGATCTCCTGCACCATTCACCCAAGCATCATGGTGATTACCGCGAATCACCCATTCATCAGGATATTCAGAACCTTTGATCATTGCTATAACATCATAAGCAGGTTTCAGGTCCCAGCTAAATTCAACTTTCAAATGCACTTTCGCTTTACCCGGACCTACATGATAGGTAATAGGTAATGCGCCTCTCCAATCATCAGGAGCAACCGGTCCGTCCAATGCTTCCAATAAAGGTTTCGCATCGTGATAACTGATCGGCAATACTGGGATCTTTAAAATAGTTACCGCATCTTTTCTATCTAAACGTTTTGCATTTTCTGTTGCACCGATTCCCGGTGTTAAAGGATCGCCGGGATAGATCACCATGTCCATCACACTGCCGCGTTGCACCCCGTATTCATTTTTAAAAGCACCTTTCGGATATACTTCACCCTGATAATATCCATCGTCTTTAGGATCAGAATATATGATACAGCCAATAGCGCCATGTTCATACGCCACTTTTGGTTTAATGCCTCTCCAACTTCTTCCGTATTTGGCGATGACGATCTTTCCTTTCACATCGATACCCAGCTTTTCCAATTCATCATAATCTGCTGGCAGACCGTAATTCACAAAAACCAATTCTGCTGTAACATCGCCATCGGCGCTCCATGCATTGTAGGTGGGTAATTGGTCTTCCTGATCGGAAGTTGCATCTTCTTTCAATGCTGGTTCTTTTAATAATGCTTTATAAATAGTGGGCGACGTTAATTCCAGCAGTCTTGTTTTGGGTGTAGGGAATAAAACTTTATAGGTCTCTATTTTCACATCCCAGCCATAGGATTTGTATTTGTTATAAATGGCATCTGCCACTGCTTTTCCGCCAGCAGAGCCGATATGGTGCGGCCTTGCCGACAATTCTTTAATGTTTGCTCCAACTCTTAGTGCACTTAATTGTGCATCAAATTTCTGTTCGATGCCGGTTTCTACTGCGGATGATTTTTCAGTGAATCCTGTGATCGTTTTGGTTTGTGCATCAGCCGTTGCATGCGATAACAATACAATGGTCCCTGCGATTAAGATTTTTCTCATGTAAATAAATTGGTTTATAATATTTAGGTGTTCTTGCAATGTAAGATATATGGTTTAAATTTTGTCACTGCAACACTACTTCATGACAACAACATTTTTTTAAAAGAAAAAAGGGTATAAGGATCTTTTAAAACCTCTATCAAATTCGATACTATTTCTTAAACATCTCCGGATGCATTTTATTCCATTCTGTTGCATCCTGGTAAATTTTTGCTACTGCGATGATCGTTGCTTCATCATATAATTTACCGATTATGCTGATACCCGTTGGCTGATTATTCTTTGAAAATCCTGTTGGAAAACAGATCACAGGATGTCCTGTTAAATTAGTGATGGCTGACTGATTGCCCGTCCAGTTAGGAGAAATGATCACGTCAAATTGATTGACCACTTCATTCACTTTCTGCATGAGTAAATAACGATGACGCTGCGCATTGATGTATTCAACAGCACTGGTCAGTCTTCTGCTGCGGAATTCATTCGGCCAGTCATTTTTTGTTTGTCGGGTCATTTCATCATCCACATTATTCCTGGTAAAATCATCAAACTGTGCAGCGCTTTCAGAACTTAATACGGCACGCATGATATTGAAATTGTAGACCGCGCTATCCGGAAAATCTACGGGTATCAATGCTGCACCCAGTTGTTTGAATGCTTGCAATACTTTCCATTCGTTTCTTGCAGTATCTTTTATTTCGGCAAAATAATTTCTTGCATAACCGATCTTCATTTTTTTGATATCAACCGTTGTTTTATAATTGAACGGTCTATTCACGGCACTCTGGTCATTACCATCAGTTCCATGTATATAGTTGAATACAATGGCTGCATCTTCTGCACTTCTGCAGATGGGGCCCACTTTATCCAGACTATAACTTAATGCCATGGCACCCGTTCTGCTGATGCTGCCAAATGTAGGTCTGAGGCCGGTTACACCGCAGGTAGTGGATGGCGAAACAATACTGCCCCATGTTTCTGTACCGATTGCAAATGGAACCAGACCGGCTGATGTTGCTGAAGCCGATCCTGCTGACGAACCCGAAGAACCTGTTTTTAAATTCCAGGGATTTCTTGTTCTTCCGCCAAACCAATAATCACCCATGGCCAATGCACCCATCGAAAATTTTGCGATCAATACGGCACCAGCTTCTTTTAATTTAGTGTACACAAAAGCATCTTGATCGATCACCTGATCTTTATAGGGCGCAGCACCCCAGGTTGTTTTTGTTCCCTTTATTGCGAAGAGGTCTTTTAATCCGTAAGGGATGCCATGCAGTAATCCTCTGTATTTTCCTTTGGCAATTTCCGCATCGGCTTGTTTGGCCTGTTGCATGGCAAGATCTTCTGTAAACGAAATAACACAATGCAATGTGTCGCTGTATTTTTTTAACCGGTCAATAAAAAATTCCGTCAGCTCAACAGAGCTTATCTTTTTGTTTTTGATCAATGCTGCCAATTGCAGCACAGAATAATACGCCAGTTCATTTTTATCTTTCGGCAGAGAAACATTGTTGGGAATATTCCAGTTGATGGGTTCTTGTTTTTCTGCAAACTTCATTCCCGGTAAAACCGGACTCTGCCATAAACTCAGCGGCACATTATTATTGAGTGACAGTTTATGCATGCGTTGATAGTTTCCGACATTTTCTTTCACACCATCATACATGCTGTCTATCTCTTTCTGTGTAAAAGAAAGATCAAAGAGTTTTGCCGCAGACATTAGATCCGTTTTAGTGATACTGTCCTGTGCAAAGGAAGAAAAAGTAATGAATACGACCAGTGATAATAATGCTTTTCTCATAAAGTGAAAGTTACTGCATGAGAAAGAAAAAGAGAAACTTAGTTGGAATTAAATAACCTGAACCTGAGATAAGGATTCATTCCTTTAGCGAAGAATAGCACAGGGACCTGCCTGCCGGTAGGCAAGTAACACAGATTGAACAGATTTAAAATGCATGCCGCATAGCGGCATCAAATCCGTTATCATCAGTTGTTTCCGTGTAATCAGTGTTCTATTCTATTTCTTATCACGCATTCGCGCTAAATATATTTTCTTACACTAGTTTTACCCAGATATAATTATCCAGGACCTTATTGTTTTTGATCACGGCTTTTCTGCTAATGCTTTCCAGGTAAAAGCCATTCTTCTGTAAAACCCGCATGCTTGCTTTATTGTGTTCAAATACTTCTGCGTAGATCTTTACAGGTTTAAATTCTTCGCATACATATTCTGTGATCAGTCTTACGGCTTCTGTAGCAATGCCTTTGCCCCAAAATGCTTCGCCAATGAAATAGCCGATCTCAATGCATTTGCGGTTGATATCATCTTTCAATAAACAACCTGCACTACCTACCAGTGTCCATTTGTATTCAACCGCGAAATTTGTTTTGGGATTTTCTTTTTGTGTATGATCGATCCAGTCCAGTGCATCTCCCACCGTGTATGGATTCGGTAATCTGTCTCTTACATTATTCCAGATATTTCTGTTATTGGCAATGGTGGCCAATGCCTGTGCATCTGTCTTTTGCCATGAACGTAAAATAACATCACTCATTCTCTTTTACATTTCTGGTCAGGTATTTTGTATAATCGGGAATGGTTGATTCATATTCTTCATGCATGAATGGAGAAGTCATTAAAAAATCTGCCGTTGCTCTGTCGCATGCCATGGGAATATTCCAGGCAACACATAAACGCAGCAAGGCTTTTACATCGCTGTCATGGGGTTGTGCTTCCATGGGATCCCAAAAGAATATCATCACATCTATTTCTCCCTGAGCAATCATACTTCCTATTTGCTGATCACCGCCCAAGGGTCCGCTTAATAATTTTTTCACCGGACGATCCAATGCTTCTTCCATCAATTTACCCGTGGTTCCTGTTGCAAATAATTCATGCCTGGCCAATACTTCTTTATTAAACATGGCCCATTCCATCAGATCAGGTTTTTTATGGTCATGTGCAACCAATGCAATACGTTTTCTTTTTCCGAGGATCTTTGTGGTAGTCATGATGTACAATAATTATTGATTTGCTGCAATGAAGTTAGCATAACCTATTCGCATGCAATTGCAATGTGAACAATTTACAGAAAACAGAAGGAATGATTAGGTCCGTATTCCATTCTTCGCTAAAAGAATTCATCCATATCCCACTCCAAGTTAAATTATTTTCGCTAGGGTACTTTGATAATGGCGTAAATGCTGATGCCTGATGCAGAACCCGTATTGTATCCATAGGGTGTAAAATAAAATTCGATATGCGGTGTAACGGTCCTTGATATTCTCCGGCCATAACCGAGTGTTATTCTTCCGCTTACGAAATCTTTATTGGCAGCCAGATTATTGCTGAAGCTTTTATCCGTACTCACAGATAACTGATGAGAAAAACTAAATGTCAGTTTTTCAAAATCGTTTATAGCATATCCGAAAGTGCCGAAGATAAAATACTGGTCAGGGCCGGTTGCCTGATCAAAATATCTTGTATAATTGCCTTCGGTATCAAAATAAAATTTATCCGAGAGGTTTAGCGAATAAGACATACCCAATTGGTATCCTTTAGATCCATAACCCAAATAGGGGGAGCTAGTATTTTGATAACCGGGAAAAATGAAAGCTCCTTTCAGTGAAAAATATTTTTTCAGGTTTTCCGAAGGAAAATGATAAACCAGTCCTACGGATATATCAGCGATACCTGTTTTTGTCAGCAGTACCCCATTCTCTTTCATTCTTTGATTGGCAAGTGGAAGATTGGCAAAAAAGTCTAAACGATCAGTGATGCCATACATGCCGAATAAACTAAAATAGTGGGATGTATAGGAATTACCGGCACCTAGTGCTGAAAGATGTCCGGTCTTATCATAAAAACTCTTTGAATGATAATAACTGTAACCGGGAATGAATATCATGCGCTTTTTTTTCACCGGCCAGTCTGCATAGCAGGACTGCACAATGAACAAAGTGAATAAGATGGATATGAACAGTTTCATTTTTATTTCGAAAATTAATGATGAGGGTCTCTTAATTTATCTTCTATCCAGTTATAATTCCTTGCCCAGTGTAAATCACTTACCTCATGTGTTAAATTAGGATAGTAATAAATCTTGCTTTCTGTTTTTAGAGACGGCTTTAAATGATTGAATACATTGACAATTGTTGCCGGCGGAGAGATGGGATCCTTCAAACCGATACCGATCAGGATGGGGCAATCGATCCTGTCCATAAAATTCGCCAGATCAAAATAATCCAGTGTTTTGAATGCCTGTGCATCCGTCATCCTGGTTTGTTTGAAATATTTTTCAAACTGCACCATCGGGAATACCAGTTCTTTCTCTTTTCGGCCCGAAGCAAAAATGGTTCTGTAATCTGCGAACACAGGGTTATTGGCTGCTGCTGCATTTACCTTTTTTGACAATGCCGCAGCAATGAATGCTTCGGTACCTCCCTGACTTCCACCATATACCACAATTCTTTTTGTATCCAGGCCAAGGTCACCATGACTAACAACAAAATCAATAGAACGAACACAATCCATATACACACCCCGATAAATGTATTTATTCTTATCCTGCATGTTATGGGTATTGAATTCTGTATTCGCAGGTAATGCTTGCTTTGCCAATGGTCCAATACCTCTTACATTCATACTTAATGCAGCAAAGTCTTTATAGAAGATAGGATAAACAAATCCCAGATAGCCTGCAAAATTTACAGTAACAGGAAATTTTCCTTTTAGATTTGGAATGGTCAAATAACCTTCTATCCGCACATTATCCCATGAATTCATCTGAACCCTGTACACTTTATGAAATCTGTCGGTTAATCCTTCATCAATCCTAACATCATATTTAGGATCGATAGTGGAAAGTTTGGCTAATGTATTATCCCAAAACTCATCAAAATCATTGGGCTTATGTAATTCATAGACCATCTTATCGGGGGCAATTCCAAAAATATACGTAGTGGTATCCTCATAAGAATCGGTATTGATAATAAAGTTTGCTTTATAAAATCCGGGAGGCAATCTGTTGGTACCAAGGCCGAAACGCTTAGAAATACTGGCTTTCTTTTGTAAATTAAGAGCAATCTTCTGCGATACATATTCTGTAGTACCGCTTTTTTCATCAATAGTGATGGTAAGCGTTCCCTTCTGTGCTGTACTGTGCAGATTCTTAATATACACCTGATAACCCGCTTCTTCCTTTTGTGAATACACACCGTCTTTTTTAAACGGCTTTATTTTTATGGTGAGATCCTCGTCCTGACCGATCGCATTAATGGCAAGAGAAGACAATAAAACCATGCCCCCAAAAATTCGTAAAAACATCATATAATAGATCGACCGACTAAGCATTTTGGGGCTTTAGTTTTTTTTCTAAAAAAGAAGACTTTCTGATAAAATGATTCACAGGCTCTTCAATGAATTTGAATAATGCGATCGATATCAGATTTAGCAAGATGAATGCAAGCGCTATTTTGATGGCACTTGAATCAATATTTTCTGCCAGCCAGTTATATTGTTTAGCGTCAAAGAAAGTTGCCATTTTTTCTGTGCTGTTCCCTACCCATGTCTTTACCAGTGTTGCAATAAAACCAATATGAATGAGATAAAAGATATAAGAACTTTTTCCCAGTAAGACCATGGTGCTGCTTCCTAAAAATCTTCTTAATGCAGAAGGCTCTTTGATCAACCCATAGAATAAAGAAGCGATACCGCAAGGCATTACCAGGTTATTGCTGAATATGCCCCATGGCTGGTACAGTCCGTAGTGGATCTTATCTGTCAGTGGCTGTATGGCCATGATGCCAATGCCAATGCACATTCCGATGATACCGAGTATGGTAAAGAATGGCCATTTTATTTTAGCAGCTTCTCCGTTTTGTTTTAATACACGAAGTGCCAGTGCAATGCCGATAAAGAATTCAATACATCTTCCTGTGAAAGTGTATAGGAACATAAAAGTAAAGTTGCCGTACAGGCCATAAAAATTCACATGACTAAAGATGAGCACTAATATAGAACCAATGGAAATGATCAGGATCGGTAATTGCCAAACGGCATTTTTATTTTTTTTGATTCGCACAAAGAACAAGGGTGCTAAAAAATAAAAACATTCTTCAACGGTCAATGTCCATCCCTGCGCTAGCCCTGTAAATTTCAGGTCATCAAAAAAACCACGCAGGAAAAACACATTCAGTAAGATCAATACAGTTGCATAGGGAAAACCATTGTACACCGAATTGTCATTGATATAATAGGCAAATGCAAAGGTTGCTAAAGTGATGATCAGATACATCGGATAGATACGCGCAATTCTGTTCTTCAAATATTTCCTGAACCAGTTACCCGATATTTCACAGGTATCATAATAACGCAGACCAATCAGGAAGCCACTCAACACAAAGAAAACAGTTACACCTGTATGTAATTCATTCAGTATTCTGAACAAGGGATATGCGAAATCCGATTGATTGGCATGATGAAAGAATACCATAAACGCTGCTATGGCCCTAATACCCGTAAGTGGTGGAATGTAATTATCAGCTTTCATTCAAATAATTGGAGGGGTTTATAAATAGTATGGGATTAAAAACAAGATTAATCAATAACGCTGTAAATGAATTATGATGTAGATAACTAATAACCAAATGATAACGCAGTCTCCTGTATGTGAATAACTAGCACAAAAAAGCCATCCCTGATCGGGGATGGCTTTTCACTTACTAATCCGTGTACCTATAAAAGTCCTTTATGCTTCTTTAGCTGCTGCAGGCGCATGTGCTTCTGCAACTTTTGCTCTGATTTTCGCTTCAATTTCATTGGCCAGTTCTGGGTTATCGCGCAATAATTGCTTTACTGCATCACGGCCCTGTCCTAATTTATTCGTATCGTAACTGTACCATGATCCGCTTTTGTTCACCACATTCAGTTCAACACCCATATCGATGATCTCGCCCAGTTTACTGATCCCTTCACCAAATATAATATCAAATTCAGCCGCGCGGAAAGGAGGCGCTACTTTATTCTTCACCACTTTTACTTTTACGCGGTTACCGATCGCTTCATCACCATCTTTGATTTGTGCCTGACGACGGATATCCAAACGAACGGATGCATAGAATTTCAATGCATTACCACCGGTGGTTGTTTCAGGGTTACCGAACATCACGCCGATCTTTTCACGCAACTGATTGATGAAAATGCAAATGGTATTTGTCTTGCTGATGGTAGCCGTTAGTTTTCGCAGAGCCTGACTCATCAGTCTTGCGTGCAATCCCATTTTGCTGTCGCCCATCTCGCCTTCCAACTCACTTTTAGGAACCAATGCGGCTACGGAATCGATCACCACTACATCCAGTGCTCCGGATAATATTAAACGGTCGGCGATCTCCAAAGCCTGTTCACCATAATCAGGTTGAGAGATCAAGAGATTATCTACATCCACCCCTAATTTCTGGGCATAGTTACTGTCGAATGCATGTTCGGCATCAATGATAGCGCACATGCCGCCTTTTTTCTGTGCTTCGGCAATGATATGCGTAGCAATGGTTGTTTTACCGGAAGATTCAGGTCCGTATATTTCGATCACCCTTCCTCTAGGAATACCACCTACTCCCAATGCAATATCCAGTCCTATAGAACCGGTACTGATCACTTCCATGGGTTCGGTACTTTTTTCATTCATCAGCATCACACTTCCTTTGCCATAATCCTTGTCTATCTTGTCCATTGTCAGCTTAAGCGCCTTCATTTTTTCTGCGTTACTCATATACTGTGATTTTACTTTCAAAATTAATTAGGGCATAAAACTAATACATTTTTATTATATACACTAATATTTTTAGTATTTTTTAGCTAAATAAATTGGACAAAGGGAAAATGCCTGTAAAACAAAGCTTTTGTTTCACGCAAAGAGCGCGACGAATACAACGAGCGCAACGATTTCTCCTGTTTCTCGTCCGAAGAACTCCTTCAAAGCAGCGGCGCAGTCAAAGCAGCGGTTGTCCTTACTTGCGATTTACGGACTTACGATTCTTGTTTTCTTGTTTCTCGTACGAAGGACTCTTTCGAAGCAGCGGCACAGTCAACGCAGCGGTTGTCCTTACTTGCGATTTACGGACTTACGATTCTCGTTTTCTTGTTTCTCGTCCGAAGGACTCCTTCAAAGCAACGGCACAGTCAACGCAGCGGTTGTCCTTACTTGCGATTTACGGACTTACGATTCTCGTTTTCTTGTTTCTCGTCCGAAGGACTCCTTCAAAGCAACGGCACAGTCAACGCAGCGGTTGTCCTTACTTGC
>CAIMKO010000285.1 GCA_903841915.1 uncultured Chitinophagaceae bacterium
AAGCACAGGATCGCGCCATCAGGGCGGAAGAAAATTTCCGTCATTTTGTTTTGAGCGGAAAGCCGCTGGACAGCAGACTGAAGATGGGACAGATCATTGCCCTGAGATTTGCAAGTGATGATGAGTTTCTTGCTTTGGCAAAACGCGCTGCGGATGAAAGTCTGCCCGCCAAAGAGATCAAACAAGCTATCAAGAACTGGCGTGCGGATCATAATCGCGCTTAACTTATTTAAATAACTTGAATAAGGGTAAGATGTATGATCGGAGCGGAGGATGGCACACAGACCTGCCTGCCGGTAGGCAAGTCTGTGTTCTATTTCTTAATCCTGAGTCTTATTAAAATAAGGTTTGATCGTATCGAATAATTGAGAAGGCATTACTGTCTTCTCTTTTGTTTTTGCATCAATGAAGTAGAGCACCACTCTGCCGATGGTCAGCAATTTGCCTTCTGCATTATAAACTTCCTGAAAGAATTCAATACGGTGATCCACCGGTAATTCTTTTAGCATTGTCTTCACGGTCAGCAGATCATCGTAATGTGCCGGTCTTATAAATTTTGAATGCAATTCCACGATGGGCATGACCACACCCATTGCTTCCATGTCTTTATAGGTAAAACCCAGGCTGCGGATGCTTTCGGCTCTGCCTACTTCAAAATACTGCGCATAGTTGCCGTGATAAACTACATTCATCTGGTCTGTTTCTGCATACCTTACCCTGATCTGTGTTGTGCTTTCGAACATGAATTAAAATTTGTGGTAAAGTTATTGCTGTTTTCTTCTTTATCCACAAAGAATGAAACAGAAGATATAAAATATCATTGGGTGTTAACTTTAAGTGATTTTGCTTTTTATTAAGATAGAAAAAGAAACCTTTGTCATAAGTATCCGCTAAGACTATGCAGAACATTTTTAAAATAATTGCCGCAATTTGTTTTTGTTGTACGTTGAGCAGTATTCAGGCTCAATACACAAAGACCTATGATGATCCTGATGCCATATTCAAATCGGCAAAAGAATTATTTCAGAAAGAACAATACAGTCTGGCATATCCTGTGTTCAAGAATCTGTATGCGAATGAATCGGCCAATACCAATCTACCCGTAACCATACAGTCGGAATCGAAATATTATTATATCATCTGCGGATTGAAACTAAATGATGCAACTGCAGAACCGCTTGCAAAAACATTCATCGATCTGGAACATCATGCACCGCATGTGCAAATGGCCAGTTTTTATTTGGCGGAATATTATTTCAGACAAAGTGATTTTGGTAATGCCATCACTTATTACAGCAAAACAGGTATTGAAAATTTAAGCAATGCCGAAATAGCCGAAATGAAATTTCATAAAGGCTACTCGCATTTTTCTTTACAGCAGTTTAAAGAAGCAAAACCTCTGCTGGATGTGGTTAGGCAAATGCCAAAGGATTCGAATTATGTAGATGCCAATTATTATTACGGGTTCATTGTTTTCTCTGAAAGGAATTATAAGGAAGCCTTGAAAGCATTCAATATTGCGATGACGCATGTAGATTATAAAAACATTGTTCCTTTCTACATTGCCGAGATCTATTATTTTCAGGGAGAACATGAGAAGGCACTTTCTTATGCTGAGAAATCATTGTCTGGAGGGAAACAGTATTATGATCTTCAGTTAAAACAATTGACCGGCCATTTATATTTTGATAAGAAAGATTATGTTCATGCGCAACCTTATCTGGAAGAATATGTGAAGAAAACGGATAAAGTGAGGAGAGAAGATCTCTATGAACTTTCTTATTGTTATTATGCCGCCAATAACTGGGGCAAGAGCATCGAAGGATTCAAACAAATAGGAGGTAAGGAAGATTCACTGGCACAGAACAGTATGTATCTTTTGGCCAATGCTTATTTAAAGACCAATCAGAAAGCCAATGCAAGAAATGCATTCTTATTCTGTGAATCCAATAACAGTAATCTTACACAAAAAGAAATATCCCATTTCAGTTATGCCAAATTAAGTTACGAATTGGGCTATATGGATATTGCGCTTCGTGAATTGAGGAGCTTTATTGCGGATTATCAAAAATCACCTTCTTTATTTGAAGCCATTGAACTGGAAGTAAGCGTGTTGGCCAATACCAGTAATTATAAAGACGCATTGACATTATTTGAAAGTTTGCACAGTCAAAGCGATGAACTCAAAAAGATATATCCCCGGATATTATATGGAAGAGCTGTTGAATTCATGAACGATCAGCATATCGATAAGGCCGATGAATTGTTTAATAAAATATTGGCAGTTCCATACAATAATTCGTTTCTGCAATTGGTGTATTTCTGGAAAGGGGAGATCGCTTACCGCAATGGCGATAACAGCAGCGCAGTTAATTATTTCGCAAACTACTTAAAGAATCCGCAGGTGAACGCTGAAGTGAACAGCATGAATGCGAAATATGGTATGGCGTATGGTTTATTAAAGAAAGAAGAGTATGAAACGGCAGTTACTTATTTTCAACAGATAGCAAAAACGGTTACTTATACTTCCTCTGCGCTGGAACAAGACGCTTATGTGCGGTCTGCCGATTGTTATTTTATGCTCAAGAATTACAAGCAGGCATTGATGATGTATGAGATCCTGATCAGTCAGAATGGGAAGGCTTCTGATTATGCCTTGTATCAAAAAGCGATCATTGCAGGTGCTTCGAATAAGAGTAGCGAAAAGATCTATTTACTGCAAAGTATTGCCAAACAATATCCTAGTTCAACATTATTGGCGGAAGCAAATCTGGAAGTTGCCAATACTTATCTGGCTGATGAAAAATACAATGAGGCCATTCCTTCTTTGAATTTTATTTTAAAAGACAAGAATGCAATAGCTATTTGGCCACAAGCTTATTTGAAATCAGGCGTAGCTTATTTTAATCTGAATAAGAATGATGAGTCATTGAAAAGCTTTACACAACTAGTTGCGAAGTATCCCGATTCGCAGGAAAGTGATGAAGCTATCGAATACATCCGAAATATTTTTATTGCGAATCAAAGGCCTGCTGATTTTATTTCCTTCATGAAGCAAAGCGGTAAACCGGTTAACTATAGTGAAGAAGATTCATTGACCTATCATGCAGCACAATTAAGATATGATGCGAAAGATTATCCCAATGCAAAACTGGGACTGAATGAATACCTGACTAAATTCCCTGATGGCAAATATGCAGTAGAAGCCAACTATTATTCTGCTGAGATCAACAGTAGTAACAAAGACAATAAAGCAGCTTTACCTTTCT
>CAIMKO010000286.1 GCA_903841915.1 uncultured Chitinophagaceae bacterium
GGGTACAAACAATTTTATCACGGGCGGTAATTTTCTGGATGTTGTTCCTTATGAAGGTTATTATGATGCAGCATCAGTAACAGCTTTTGATATTAACCCATCCAAGAATAATATCAGCATGATCAATACGAAAGTGATCGATACAAAAGGGCAGGCAAGGGATTTAAAATGGATACACACTGCTAAATATGGTAACGTACTAATGGTTGCGAAGAATAATGCCGGTATTGAGTTTTACGGAATTACAAAATAAATTGGTTGGCTGATGAGAGCGATAGTCTATTGTGCATTTTTTTTACTGTTTGTATTTGCCGGTTGTAATAAATCTTCAGATGCAGCGCAGCCTGTTGTTCCGCCATCAAATTTTAATTTGCTGTCGTATAGTGTTGATGCTGTCGTATCCCCAACAAATGCTAATAGTATTGCTGTTAGCCCGGTTCTTAAATTTCAATTCTCAACGGCGATCAACCGACAAACAGTAAGCGGTAATATTCTATTGAATGATGCTGTTTCAGGATCCACCATTGCGTGTACTGTTGCTTATCAGAATGGGGACAGCATCGTATTATTGCAACCGTCTTCTGTTTTAAGCTATCTCAATAAATACAGTGCATCTGTTGCGACAACGCTAAAATCGGTAGCAGGAGGCTCGCTTATTGCAGGAACCAGTTTTGCTTTCAGTACAAAGATCGATTCTACAGATAAGTTCACACAGATCTCCGACAGTGCTTTATTGGACCTGGTTCAAAAACAAACATTCAAATATTTCTGGGACTTTGGTCATCCTGTTTGCGGAATGGCACTGGAAAGAAATAACGGTGACAATAATGTGGTGACTTCCGGCGGAAGTGGTTTTGGAATTATGGCAATGATAGTTGCTGCCAACAGAGGATTCATAACTCGGACAGATGCAGTTACTAGATTAAATACCATCACCAATTTTTTAACTACAAAATGTACGCGTTGGCATGGTGCATTTTCGCACTGGATAAATGGTAATACAGGTGCAACAGTTGCATTCGGAAATAATAATGGCGCTGATATTGTGGAGACATCTTACTTATTGCAGGGACTATTAACTGCCCGTCAATATTTCAACAGCAATACAGATGTTAACGAAGTGAAATTGCGTGATAGTATAAATTCCATCTGGAATACTGTTGACTGGAGTTGGTTTACCCAGAACAGCACACAAAAATCCATTTACTGGCAATACAATCCTTCCTACACTGCCACTGCAGATATATGGAGTATACCGGTTGCGGGCTGGAATGAAGCATTGATCACTTATGTTTTAGCGGCATCGTCAACTACGCATGCTATAACAAAAGATGTGTATGATAAAGGTTGGGCTAATAGCGGCGCAATTAAGAATGGAACTAGTTATTATGGAATTGTATTGCCTTTAGGGCAATCTTATGGCGGCCCATTATTCTTTGCCCATTATTCTTTTTTAGGGATCAATCCTACGGGTTTGAGTGATGCATATGCGAATTATCAAACACAGAATACTGCGCACACACAGATCAATTATAATTATTGTATGGCCAATCCCAAAGCTTATTACGGATATAGTAGTGCCTGTTGGGGATTGACAGCAAGTGATATCTCTGGAAGTTATACTGCCAGTTCTCCCACAAACGATCAAAGTTATATCGCCCCAACAGCAGCGATCTCATCCATGCCGTATACACCCACCCAATCAATGAATGCATTAAGATTCTTTTATTACAAATTAGGGAATAAGGTATGGGGTAATTATGGTTTTGTGGATGCATTCAGTTTAAACAATCTATGGTTTGCTTCTTCTTATCTGGCAATAGATCAAGGGCCGCAGATCGTGATGATCGAAAATTACCGAACAGGATTATTATGGAATCTATTCGTGAGTTGCCCTGAAATAAAAACAGGAATGAAAAGTTTAGGATTTACAGCACCGTATTTATAAAAAGAAAAGCTCAGTATCTATGAACATCAATAATATTAAACAAAAACTATTTTTTTTAGTTGTTTTTATTTCAGTTGGATTGGCCAATGCCAATTGCTCAAAACCTAATAACGATAGCACAACTCCTGTAACTCCTGTTACGCCTGTAACACCTCCCGTGCTGGTAAACAATGTTGATTTTTGGTATACTTCTAACGATCAATCTGCGCTTTTACAAAAACAATCCGGTATTCTTTCTTTTGGCACAGTTGCAAATACTAATCCTTTTATTGATGTTGATTCAACACAGGCATTTCAAACAATCGATGGATTTGGTTTTACATTAACCGGAGGTAGCGCAACAGTTATCAACCAATTAAGCAGTTCCGATAAAGCAAATCTTTTGCAGGAATTATTTGGAACAGCTTCCACTTCGATTGCTATCAGTTATTTGCGAATAAGTATTGGCGCATCCGATCTGAATGCTTCTGTTTTTAGTTATGATGATATGCCAAGCGGACAAACAGATCCTACTCTTGCAAACTTCAGTTTGACTAATGATATGACTGATCTGATCCCTTTATTAAAACAGATCATTGCTATCAATCCAAACATAAAGATTTTAGGATCACCATGGTCGCCGCCGGTTTGGATGAAAGACAACAGCAGTTCGATCGGTGGAGGTTTGCAAACACAATACTATAATGTGTATGCGCAGTATTTTGTAAAATATATTCAGGCAATGAAGGCACAAGGAATTACTATCGATGCCATCACGCCACAAAACGAACCCTTGAATCCGGGTAATAATCCAAGTATGGTCTTAACGGCAGCACAAGAAACCAATTTCATTAAAAACAGCCTGGGGCCTGCATTTCAGAATGCAGGAATAACAACAAAAATAATTGTGTACGATCATAATTGCGATCAACCAACTTATCCAACAACCATATTAGGCGATGCAACTGCTGCTGCTTTTGTAAACGGTTCTGCATTTCATTTATATGCAGGCGATATCAGTGCTTTATCAACAGTGCATAATTTATATCCTGCCAAGCAAGTATACTTTACAGAACAATACACAGCTTCAACCGGAAATTTCGGCGGCGATCTAATGTGGCATGTAAAGAATGTGATCATCGGTTCGATGCGAAACTGGAGTCGCAATGCATTGGAATGGAATTTAGCCAATGATCCAAGTTTTGGACCGCATACAGTAGGTGGTTGCACTACTTGTAAGGGGGCATTGACAATTGGTTCTGCTGTTATAAGAAATGTTGGATATTATATTGTTGCACATGCTTCGAAATTTGTTCCTGCGGGCTCTGTTAGGATCTATAGTAGCCTTTCGGGCAATTTATATGATGTTGCATTCTTAACACCGGCAGGACAAAAAGTTTTAATAGTTGAAAATGATGGAACCGGTGCTGCATCATTTAATATTCGCATGAATGGTAAATGGGTATCAACAGCATTAACAGGTGGTGGCGTTGGAACGTATATATGGTAA
>CAIMKO010000287.1 GCA_903841915.1 uncultured Chitinophagaceae bacterium
TCATCAATTTTAAAATCATCTTCCTCTTCGGCTTTCTTTTTGCCGGGTACGGCTGCTTTTTTACCCTTTGATTTAGGGATATCAAATTCGTCAAAATCAGGATCCCAATCATCATCGCCTTCTTCGGGTTTTTCCCAATCATCGTCCTTTTCGTCTACATCATCGTCGTCATCTTCATCATCGACTTTTGATTTCTTTGATGCTGCTTTTTTGGAGGATGGTTTAATATCTTCTTCATCATCGTCAAAATCATCATCATCATCCAATTGCTTTTTGCTTTTGGATGAAGGTTTTAATGCATCATCGTCTGATACATTTTTAGTTGTTGCTGTTTTTTTATTCTTATCAGATTTCGCTGCCATGTTCTAATAAGTTTAGAAATGTAAAATTTCAACGTAAAATAATAGTAACCAAAAATTTTCTATTGTTTTTTAAAACAATTTTTATTTTTTACAGACTCACGATCTGTTCACGTCCCGGACCATTTGAAACGAATTTCACAGGAGCGCCGATATATCCATTAATGAAATCAATATAACTTGACATTTGCGCAGGCAATTTTGCTGCTTCTGAAATTTTAGTAGTATCGATATTCCAGCCCTTAAAATTTTTATGAATGGGTTCGATTTTCAGTCTTGACATCTGAAACGGCACTTCTTCAGTTTCTTTTCCGTCTATTTTATAGGCAGTACAAACTTTCAGATCCTCAAAAGCATCCAGCACATCGGCTTTTGTCATAACAACCTGAGTTACCCCATTGATCATACAGGCATAACGCAATGCAACCAGATCTATCCAGCCGCAACGGCGCGGACGACCGGTAGTAGCGCCAAATTCACTTCCTATTTTTCTCAGTTCTTCACCTGTTGCATCATCAAGTTCTGTTGGAAAAGGACCACTGCCCACCCTGGTACAATAGGCTTTTGTTACTCCTAAAACCTCATTGATCTGTTTTGGTGATACGCCTAAACCGGTACAAACACCGGCAGAAATCGTATTGGATGAAGTAACAAAAGGAAAAGTTCCGAAATCAATATCCAGCATACTACCCTGTGCACCTTCGGCCAATACTTTTTTTCCTTCAGATATTTTATTGTTGATGAAATATTCTCCGTTCACCACATTGAGTGTGCGCAGAAATTCCAGTGCTTCAAAAAATTCTTCTTCCCAGGCTGTGATGTCTTCATTAAAATTAAAATTATCCAGCAGCTTCTGGTGTTTTAAACGAAGTTTGATGTACTGAGAGATAAAACCTTTATCCAACAGATCACCTACACGAATCGCATTGCGACCTGTTTTATCCATATAAGCGGGGCCGATACCTTTTAAAGTTGAGCCGATCTTACTATCACCTTTTTGCATTTCACTTGCTTTGTCTAAAGCACGATGTGTAGGAACAATGATATTCGTTCTTTCGGAGATGAATAAATTCTTCTTTACTTCAATACCCATCGCTGCAACTTTATCGCATTCCTTTTTTAATGTTACAGGGTCCAGTACAACGCCATTACCGATAATATTAATGGTGTTTTGATGAAAGATGCCGGAAGGTATTTGATGCAATACCATTTTTTCTCCGTTAACATATAAAGTATGACCTGCATTAGGCCCGCCCTGAAATCGGGCAACAACATCGTATCTAGGAGCAAAGTAATCAACAATTTTTCCTTTGCCTTCATCACCCCATTGTAAACCGAGAATTACGTCAACCATAAGATTGTATTAATGCCGCAAATGTAAGTGAAGGAATGTTTGAAAAGTAATGAAAAAATAAATCTTATTCAGAACCGGCATATTTGTGCAAAACTATTAGCAAAATCTGAGCTCGCTACCAAATATTCATTAAAACAGGATAGTTATTTTGAGGTTATTCCTAAAATAATGCTTATGCTTTTAAGACTTAGAAGAACTAGGTCTATTTGACAATAAGATATACAGGTCTGCGAAGGAATGCCAATTTCTTTTTGATGGACATTTTATTTATTTAGTCTTAAGCATTTTGGAATATAGCTGGAGCAGCCTAAATAATTTTGAATTGTATAAAAATAAAACTTCAATATTCATCAACAATAGAATATAAAATGTCATAAAACATCCAATTTCCTACGTTCAAGATCCCGCGTAAGCTAAGTCAAAACACGACAAAGAAGAATAATATACTATAGGTTAAAAAATTTCAGTCTGACTGAAATTTTTTAATATTAATTATGTGAATGTTGGGAGAGAGAAATACATTTTTATGCAATGGTTTGATCAATAATAAAGACAGCAAATTTTTAAAAATTCAAAATTTATTCTATGAAAATGAAACTTAAATGGATCATCAGGCCTGCACTGTTGCTAATGAGCATTGCTTTATTTTCATTTAATACAGCGAATGAAAATAGTTCAGAATCTATGTTTTTTAAGTTTTGGGGATGGGGGGATATGACATGTACCCCAGACTCGGTGGTTTCTACGCAATTAAATTGCAGTCAAACATATTATATTTTAGGAATCCCCATGCGAACAATAAACTGTACAAATTACGCACTGGATCCAAATAATACTAATTGCAACGCTATGTGACATATTACATTAGCTAATATAGGGTTAGTACAAAACTGACCCTATATTTTACAGAAATTTATAGTAAAATTTAGATATATGAAGCGATTATTATTAAATACGTTATTTCTATTAGCAACAATATTCTGTAATTCGCAGAATAAGTTTTGCGGGTATGTTATAGAGAAGAAAACTAAAGCAGCAATACCATATACAACTGTTTTTAACAAAACAAAAAATCAGGGTGTATACACTGATTCAAGCGGCTACTTCTCGGTGATTGCTTCTAATAATGACAGTTTGTATTTTTCAAACATCGGGTATGAAAATTTGAATTTAATACTGAAAGCTCCAAGCAATTGCGATACTGTTTATTTGGCAGCAATGATACATCAACTGCCTATGATCGAAGTTTCCAATTTGTATTGGCTAAAAAACAAGCCTTTTGAGTTGGGAAACCTATATAAACACGGGAATTATGTTAACTGGGTCATACCGGGAGTAACAATTATCAAATATTTCACTAATCCTGACTCAGAAAAAAAATACATCATTGGGAGTTTAAAAATAAGAATATCGCAAAACACAGTATTGTATGAACCTCGGTTAGCGAGGATACATTTATATAAAGCGGAAGCTAACGGAGAGATTGGTTCAAGTTTAATTGATGAAGATGAAATTTTTACAATCGAAAAGCCTAACTCGGAATTTATATTCTTTGATTTAAACAAGTATGGAATCACAGTCCCGGTACATGGGTTTTATGCTGGAATTGAGATCGTTGGTTTTAAAAACGAAGGGAATAACAATAAAGGGTCTTTTGGCATTATTGGAAATCTGAACACAGAATTTGAAGACGGTAAATCATTTATAAAATATTTCCTTCCAAATTTCAGGGAAAATATTTTAGCAACGGATTATAAGAAAATAAACCCATTCATTTCAACCGTTTTGTATGAAATTGATAAAAAATAGATCAAGGGATTTATTTGATATTTTTTTACTTTCTTTATTTGTTCTTTGTTTAGTATGGGTTGCATTTAAACAAATTCACAGATACATCAATAATCACCTTACAGTAAATAACAATAAACTATCTGAGATGAAATGGGTGAAAGATTCAGTCATTAATCTGGATACGATTTATCAAGGTCAAACAGCTGATTTTAAAGCGACAATTGTAAATTCCGGCACAAATAGACTATTTATTCGAAACATTTTTTCTTCTTGCGGATGTACTCAAATTACATTATCGAACGATGAAATTAATATCTATGATACTGCATTTATTATTGGCAAGATAGATACAAAAGGAAAAAAGGGAAGGGCAATAAGCTTGATACATTTTAATGCAAATACGATACAGAAGTATCATACATTGAGGATTAACTACTATGTAAAAGAAAATGGAAAATTTAAGGTAATTCTATAATATATCATTAGGGAATAGATTTTTATTTTGTGTCTTCCATATCAAATCTGTCTACAGTTTGTATACCTTGCAAGCCCATTAACCGCTCTACTAATTCTTCCAGTTCTTCTTTATCGTGTACAAATACTTTAATGGTCCCCTGAAATAATCCTTCTCCGGATTCGATGGTTAATCCTGCAATATTGATCTTTAATTCTCCGCTGATCACATTGGTGATCTTATTGATCACACCCACATCATCCAATCCAATAATTTTTAAACCGGTTAAGAAAGAGATCTCTTTATTTTTTGCCCATTTTGTTTTTACCACACGATGACTATAATTAGCCAACAACTGCGGAGCATTGGGACAATTGGTTCGATGAATGATTAATCCTTTTCCCGTGCTTACAAAACCAAACACATCATCACCGGGGATCGGGTTACAGCATTTCGCTAATGTATACTGAATCTTATCACTGCTTTCGCCAAAGATGATCAGTTCACTGTCTTTTTTAGAATAATGTTTTGGATGGGTATGATCGAAGAGAACTTCCTGCAATGCCAACTTTGGTTTAGGGGCTTCCAGTCTGTCGCCCAACACATGAAAGTCTTTTAATTCCCTCAGGTCAATATTCTTTGTTGCGATCTTATAAAAAAGATCCAACTGAGAAGTCAGTTTATAAAAATGCATCAGCTCTTCAATATTCCCTGAAGTATAGGCAGCTCCCATACCTTCCAACTTACGTTGCAAGGTATATTTTGCATCATCGGCCACTTTACGTTTTTCTTCACGCAAAGCATCTTTGATCTTATTTTTTGCTTTGGCAGTAACAACTAAATTCAGCCAGTCTTCAGAAGGTTTTTGTTTATTGCTGGTGATGATCTCTATCTGATCGCCGCTTCTTAATTTATGACTGATGGGAACCAGTTTGTGGTGCACTTTAGCCCCGATACATTTTGTGCCGATGGCAGAGTGGATCGAAAATGCGAAATCTAATGCTGTACTTCCCGTAGGCAACATTTTTACTTCACCCTTTGGAGTGTATACATAAATCTCTTCAGCGAGAAAAGATGTTTTGAAATCCTGTAAAAAATCTACCGTATCAGAATCCTGTGTGGCCAACACCTCTCTGATCTGTCCAAACCATTTATCAAAACGGTCTTCATCATTACTCCCTTCTTTGTATTTATAATGAGCAGCCAAACCTCTCTCTGCAATCTCATTCATACGTTTGGTACGTATTTGTACTTCTACCCATTTACCCTGCGGGCCCATCACAGTTGTATGCAGCGCTTCGTAGCCATTACTTTTAGGATTACTTAACCAGTCGCGTAAACGTTCCGGTGATGGTGTGTATTCATCCGTGATCATCGAGTACACTTTCCAGCAATCTTCTTTTTCTTTTTCAGGAGTCGAATTAATGATCACGCGAATTGCAAACAGATCATATACTTCTTCGAATGAAACGGCTTTCTTTTTTATTTTATTCCAGATGCTGTGAATACTCTTTGGCCGGCCATACATCTCAAAATCAAAATCAGATCCTACTAGCTTTTCTTTCAATGGTTTGATGAACTCATTGATATATCTTGTTCTCTCTCTCTTTGTTTCTGATAATTTTTTGGCGATCTCTTTATAAGCTTCCGGCTCCATGTATTTCATGGCAAGATCTTCCAACTCTGTTTTGATGCTGTATAAACCCATTCGATGTGCCAATGGTGCATAAACCCAGACTGTTTCAGAAGCGATCTTTAATTGTTTATCTCGCTTCATACTGTCGAGCGTTCGCATATTATGCAAACGATCTGCGAGTTTGATGAGTATCACTCTCGGATCATCCGTAAGCGTTAATAAGATCTTCTTGAAATTCTCTGCCTGTTGAGAAATATTGGTATCAATGACTGTAGAAATTTTAGTAAGACCGTCCACAATCTTTGCGATCTCGGTCCCGAATTCTCTTTCTAGATCATCCAATGTAATATCCGTGTCTTCAACAGTATCATGCAGTAAAGCGCAAATGGTACTTCTTACGCCCAACCCGATTTCTTCCACACAGATCATGGACACTGCCAGTGGATGCAGAATATAAGGTTCACCGCTTTTACGTCTTGTTGTTTTATGCGCTTCTGCGGCCATTTCAAAAGCATGACGTACCAGTTCCTTATCGCCTTTTTTTAATTTGGGGCGAAGGCTTCTTAATAATGCCCTGTATTGCCTGATGATCTCTTTCTTTTCCTGCTCCTGATTCAGGTTATAAGGAGGCAACAGTTCATCTATAACTGGTTCTTGCTCGGGTAACATCGTGTACGAATATAAGAAATGATTGCTTTCTCAAAAGGATGACTAAGTATTGCCATGGTCTGCTGCATCAAAATAGATTTCCTGATGCAAATTATTCACTCATAAGAAAAGAGACTTTTTTATACATAATTTTCAACGTGAGTGATTTGTTAAATGAAAAGGCAGTTTCGTTTATTCAGTAAAATCTGTTTATCATCCTTGAGTATCCTGATAAATTTCCTTCAAGAGTAAACCATCACTTAGCAAACTTGTTACATTTGCCGAGAACATGAATAACGGAAACAAGAAAAAAATAATCAATGTCTCATTATTAAGCAGGGTTTTTCATTTTGTAAAACCGTATAATGGATTTTTTTACTGCAGTTTGTTGCTGGCCATTTTGATGGCTGCATTTGCACCTGTTCGTCCATATCTGATCCAATTAACAGTTGATAAAGCTTCCGGAAAAGATATTCATATTCCCGCATGGCTCAAAACGATCCTGTTCAATACCGATACGAATGATGTGACTCAATTCATTATTGCCGTCACCGTTTTTCAGATCATTTTTTTAATTACAGAAACCCTGATCCGTTTTGCATTTACTTTCATCACGGCATGGCTTGGGCAAAACGTGGTAAAGGATCTGCGGGTTACGATCTATCAAAAAATATTGCAGCTTAATTTAAGTCAGTTCGATAAAACCCCGATCGGAACATTAACCACAAGAACCATTAATGACATCGAAAGTATCAATGATATTTTCAGTGATGGATTGATCCCTATTCTTGCTGATCTGCTCACCATTATTTTCTTATTGGTCACTATGTTCAGTATGGATTGGCGTTTATCATTGATTGCATTGATCCCTTTTCCTGTTTTGATTCTTGCCACTTATTATTTTAAGGAAAGTGTCAATAAAAGTTTTATAAAAGTAAGAAATGCTGTAGCAAGTTTAAATGCATTTGTACAGGAGCATATTACCGGAATGCAGATAGTGCAGGCATTTGCTGCTGAAGACAGAGAATTTGAAAAGTTTAAAAAAATTAATAAAGAACATCGCAACGCTAATATCAAAGCCATTTTTGCGTACAGTGTTTTTTTTCCGATCGTAGAAATAGTATTAGCTATCAGCACTGCACTGATCGTTTGGTGGGTGGCTAATCTCGCCATTACCAATCCAAGCGATAAAATAAACTTTTCAGGAAAGATCGTTGCCTTCATAATGTACATGAATTTGATCTTTCGTCCGTTAAGGGTCATTGCCGATAAATTCAATGTTTTGCAAATGGGAATGATCGCTGCAGAAAGGGTTTTTAAAGTGATGGATAATGATGATGTTACTACTGAGTCGGGAGTCAAGGGTCGTGAGTCAGGAGTAATAAAAGGAGCCATAGAATTCGATCATGTTTGGTTTGCTTACAATGAAGAACAATATGTGTTGAAGGATATCAATTTTTCGGTGGAAGCCGGAAAGACGGTTGCATTGGTCGGTCATACCGGTAGCGGGAAAACTTCTATTATCAGTTTACTAAACAGGCTATACCATATTCAAAAAGGGATCATTAAGATTGACGGCATTAATATTGAAAATTATCAGTTGGATCTTTTGCGTAAAAATATTGGTGTGGTTTTGCAGGATGTGTTCCTTTTTTCAGGGTCTGTGATGGATAATATCACTTTGCGCAATCCTGAAATTTCGAGAGAACGTGTAATTGCAGCTGCTAAAATGCTGGATATGCATGAATTTATCATGCAATTGCCTAATGGTTATGATTATGATGTAATGGAAAGAGGAAATACCTTGAGTTTGGGCCAAAGGCAACTGATCTCCTTTGTCAGGGCATTATTGTACAATCCTGCTATATTGATTTTGGATGAAGCCACTTCATCCATTGATACAGAAAGTGAACTGTTGATCCAAAAAGCGATCGATACATTGATTGCCGACAGAACATCCATCGTTATTGCCCATCGTTTATCCACCATCCGAAAAGCCGATAAGATCATTGTATTGGACAAGGGCGAGATCAAGGAAATCGGCAGCCATGAAGAGCTATTGGCACATGGCGGATTTTATGCTAAATTGCATGAGATGCAGTTTGGAAAAAAACAGCATCCCGTATCAATTACTATTTGATGAATAAAAATCTTCACGATACTCCCAATCAGGTAACGGAAAAGGCTCCAGTTTTTGGGTTTGTTCATCATACTGAGGAGGAGAAATTATTGGAAGACATTCTCCGGCCAGATATTGAAAAATTGCAACTATTTACAAAAATGCTTCATAGAAATGCTGTTTTAAAAACTGCAATAATCACACACAATAAGTAATGTCGGTTTATCATGGATGTTTTAGATGAAGAATTTCTGCGATTTTGGAAAATACTGAATCAATTTGGTGTGCGATATATAATGGTTGGTGGTCTGGCAACCCGATTTCATGGTTATAACCGCGCAACTGAGGATGTAGATATATGGATTCAGGATTCGATCACTAACAGGCAATCTCTCAGAAAAGCATTTGTTGCATTGGATTATGGCGATTATGAATCTATTGAAACGATGCAGTTTGTGGCAGGTTGGACAAGCTTTTATGCTGCAGGTATAGAATTAGATATCATGACTGACATGAAAGGGTTGGAAAACGAAGGTTTTGAAAATTGCTTTCAGATTGCATCTATTGTTAATTTGAATGGAATAACTGTTCCTTTTCTGCACATTAATCATCTCATTGCCAACAAGAAAGCCCTTAATCGTCCTAAAGACCAGCTTGATGTAATTTATCTGGAAAAGATCAAAGAACTCCGCAAGAAAGAAGGGCTGTAAATCCTTGAATTATTTTGAATTTTTCGTTTTAAAGTTGCCATTTTTCTGCCCCCGCCCCCTATCTTTGCGCCAAATTTAGAGATAGGTATGGACTTTAGAAGTGTGAAATCATTGACGGTTGCTATTTTCAGCCTTTTCTTAGTAACTATTTCGGGTAAATTACTGGCTCAGGAAGCCGCTCAAACCGAACAAGCTGCTTCTGCTAAAAAAGAAGGGGCAATTGACCCTGCAAAGATCATTTTAGAGCACGTTGGTGATGCGCATGAGTTTCATTTTTTTAATATAAACGGGCATGCAGTTGCCATTCCTTTACCGGTTTTATTATACAACTCTGCAAAAGGGGTATCTTTTTTCAATTACGCCAAATTCAATGACGGAGAAGAAGCATATGATGGCTATATCGTAACGACTGAAGAATATTTAAAAACTCACAAACTTGAAGCCGTAAAAGATGCAAAAGGGCAGCCATTGTATACAGCACGAAAAATATATTTGGCTGATGCGAATGGTCTTCCTGATCTGAACGCAAAAGTGTACGATTTTTCTTTTACTAAAAATGTGGTGCAATTAATTATTGCAATGATCCTTTTAGTTTGGCTGATGAGTGGGGTAGCCAAAAAATACAGTCAGGGAACAGGCGTGAAAACGGCACCGTCCGGTTTTCAGAATTTAGTGGAGCCCGTGATAACTTTTGTACGTGATGAAGTTGCTAAACCTAATCTGGGTCATAAATACGAAAGTTTTATGCCGTATTTATTAACTGTTTTCTTTTTTATTCTTATTAATAACCTCATTGGTTTAATTCCTGGGACAGCGAATGTTACGGGTAATATCGCATTCACAGCCATGCTGGGTATTAT
The DNA here is from genome assembly GCA_903841915.1 of uncultured Chitinophagaceae bacterium. GTDB lineage: Bacteria > Bacteroidota > Bacteroidia > Chitinophagales > Chitinophagaceae > CAIQDX01. The sequence goes on from CAIMKO010000287.1 coordinate 9,932, forward strand.
TTCTTTCGTTGTGATATTATGGAATACAAATAAACATTTCTGGTTGCATATATTCTGGCCTCCGGTGCCCGGCTTTGTGAAACCGATCATGACTCCGGTTGAGTTATTAGGGATTTTCACTAAACCCTTTGCATTGATCATAAGGTTGTTTGCAAATATGCTGTCAGGCCATATCATCATCCTGAGCTTTATCTGTTTGATCTTTATTTTCGGTGCTATGAATACAGCACTGGGCTGGGGAACCTCTCCATTGTTTGTTTTGTTAGCCGTATTTATTTATTTAATTGAAGTATTGGTAGCTTTTATACAGGCGTTCATTTTTGCAAACTTGACCGCTGTGTTTATCGGTCAGGCATTTGAAGGTGAGCATCATGAAGAAGCACATCATTAATAATTTTTCTTAATTATAAAACAAATAGTCATGAGTTTAATGAATGTTTTGTTGGAAATCCAACCTGGTTATGGTGCAATTGGTGCCGGTTTAGCTGCAATTGGTGCAGGTATAGGTATCGGTCAGATCGGTAAAGGTGCGGTAGAAGGTATTGCACGTCAGCCGGAAGCATCAAATGACATTCGTGCTAACATGATCCTTGCTGCAGCCTTGGTAGAAGGTGTTGCCCTTTTGGGTGCGGTAGCAGGTTTGCTTGCTGTTTTCAAATAGTAGCAGGTAGTAAAGCACGTAAAAAAATTACTGCATCCAATGCAAAGGGCGGAGGATGCAGTATTTTAAAAGAATTTTTAAACTGATCATATATGCAATTATTAACGCCTGATTTAGGGTTATTTGTCTGGAACTTATTGGCTTTTATTATAGTGTTCCTCATCCTTAAAAAATTTGCATGGCCTGCCATCTTAAAAGGTTTGAAAGAAAGAGAGCAGGGGATTGCCGATGCAATTTCTACTGCTGAAAAAGTGAAAGCTGAAATGGCTCAGTTACAAAGTGAAAATGAGACCATTTTGGCAAAAGCCCGTGAGGAAAGAACAGTTATTTTGAGAGAAGCTAAAGATCATTCTGATAAAATGATTGCTGAAGCAAAAGATAAAGCCAGATCTGAATTTGATAGAATTGTTGCCGATGCACAATTAGCCATTCAGCAACAAAAGAATGCTGCGTTGACCGATGTAAAGAACCAGGTGGGTGCTTTGGTAATAGAAGTGAGTGAAAAAATATTAAAAAGAGAGTTGAGCAATAAAACAGAGCAGGAGAAATATATCAAAGACATTGCAGAGGGAGTAAAACTAAATTAAAAATGAATAATTAAGAATTCATAGAAGCGGTCTTCAATTCTTAGTTCTTAATTATAAATTATTCATTGAATTATGTCTAATACACGTTTAGCAGGAAGATATGCAAAGAGTTTGATTGATCTGGCCATAGAAAAAGATCAGTTGGAAGCTGTGTATGCAGATATGAAATACCTGCAGGCAGTTTGTAAAGGCAGTCATGAATTTGTAAACCTGCTGCGTAGCCCCATCATTAATGCCGATAAAAAAAGGGCCATCATTGAAGCGGTTACAAAAGATAGGGTTACTGAGTTAACACATTTGTTTGATAACTTATTGGTAAACAAGAATCGTGAAAGTGATCTTCCGGAAGTGGTAGAAGCTTTTATTGATCAATACAATGAGATCAAAGACATTCATAAGTTAAAGATCACTACTGCCGTTGAATTAAGTGATGATCTGAAAAGGGTCATTGAAGCAAAAGTGAAGGAAGTAAATAATTTCGGATCGATTGAGTTGGAAGCCAAAGTGGACGAAAAATTAATCGGCGGCTTTGTCCTGGAATTCAATAATAATCTGGTGGATGCCAGTATTCAAAGAGATTTGAAAGACATCAAAAAACAATTTGCAAAAAACATTTTCATCAAGAATATTTAACAGTAACGATCATAAAAATCAATTTTTAAATTTCAAAATATGGTAGAGATCAAGCCGGATGAGATATCAGCGATACTGAGGCAGCAATTAAGCAATTTTAATGCCGTAGCTGAATTAGAAGAAGTTGGCACTGTACTTCAAGTGGGTGATGGTATTGCCCGTGTATATGGTTTGAATAATGTAGGATCAGGCGAATTGGTTGAGTTCGAAAACGGAACAAAAGCAATTGCATTGAACTTAGAAGAAGATAATGTAGGTGTGGTATTAATGGGAGAAAGTGGTGATATCAGTGAAGGATCTAAAGTAAAACGTACAGGTCAAATTGCCTCTATTAAAGTAGGTGAGGGTTTGACAGGTCGTGTTATTAATACTTTGGGCGAACCAATTGACGGTAAAGGCCCCATCACAGGAGAATTATATGAAATGCCTTTAGAGCGTAAAGCACCCGGTGTTATCTATCGTGAACCGGTGAAAGAACCTCTGCAAACCGGTATCAAAGCCATTGATGCCATGATTCCTATCGGTCGTGGTCAGCGTGAGTTGGTAATTGGTGATCGTCAAACCGGTAAGACTGCTATTTGTGTTGATACCATTATCAATCAAAAAGAATTTTACGATGCAGGTCAGCCTGTTTATTGTATATATGTTGCGATCGGACAAAAAGCATCTACTGTTGCCGGTGTAATGAAAGTGTTGACCGATACAGGGGCAATGGCTTACACAACAATTGTTTTGGCTTCTGCATCAGATCCTGCTCCACTGCAATTCTACGCACCATTCGCGGGTACTGCTATCGGAGAATTTTTCCGCGACAGTGGCCGTCCTGCATTGATCATTTTTGATGATCTGAGCAAACAGGCTGTTGCGTATCGTGAAGTATGTTTATTGTTAAGAAGACCTCCGGGACGTGAAGCTTATCCTGGTGATGTATTCTATCTGCATAGCCGTTTACTCGAAAGAGCTGCAAAGATCATCACCAATGATGATGTTGCAAAGAACATGAATGATCTTCCTCCATCTATTAAACATTTAGTAAAGGGGGGAGGTTCATTAACCGCTTTACCGATCATTGAAACACAGGCCGGTGACGTATCTGCATACATCCCTACCAATGTGATCTCTATTACTGACGGACAGATATTTTTGGAAGGAAACTTATTTAATGCCGGTATTCGTCCGGCTATTAACGTAGGTATCTCTGTTAGCCGTGTGGGTGGTAATGCACAGATCAAATCAATGAAGAAAGTAGCAGGTACTTTAAAATTGGATCAGGCATTATTCCGTGAACTGGAAGCCTTCTCAAAATTTGGTGGAGACCTTGATGCTGCTACAAAATCAGTAATTGATAAAGGTGCTCGTAACGTTGAAATTTTAAAACAATTACAATACACGCCGTATACAGTTGAAAAACAGGTTGCCATTATTTACCTGGGAACACAAGGTTTGTTACGTGATGTGCCTGTTAAAAAAGTAAAGGAATTTGAAAATCATTTCTTGTTAGAAATGGAAAATAAATTACCTGATGTTTTAGCAGAATTCAAGAAAGGACAATTGAATGATGCCAGTGTTGCAAAAATGACCGATCTCGCTAAAGGCCTGATGGCACAATACAAGTAATTCTACAATAGATATAGCAAAAGGCCCTGATCATTCGGGGCTTTTTTGTGCTTGTTATATTGTATCTATAAAATAATTTGGTTTATAAAATAAACTATTCTATGTTTGTGTTTTCAAACCTAGCAAAGCATGAAAAAGCTGACTCTTTTTTTATTGGCCATCCTTCTTTCTCTTACTGCTGTATGGTCGCAGATAAGGATCTCCGGAACGGTGAAAGATACAAGAGGCCGTATAATTGACGGCGCAAGCATCACATTGAAAGGAACTTATGACGGATCGATCAGCGATTCGACTGGCCATTTTTCTTTTAAATCTTTCGAGAAAGGCGACTATCAACTTGAAGCCAAGATCCTCGGTTATAAAACGATAGAACAAGCCATTTCCTTAAATAAAGAACCCATCGTCATAAATTTTTCATTGAAAGAAGAGGTAACAGAATTAAAATCAGTATCTGTTACTGCGGGAAGTTTTGAGGCGGGCGATAAAAAAAGAGCGGCCACCGTTTTAAGTTCATTGGATATTTATACAACAGGTGGGGCTAATGCAGATATTACAGCAACCGTAAAAACATTGCCCGGTGCACAGCAGGTGGGTGAGCAGGAAGGTTTATTTGTTCGCGGTGGCGCAGGTTATGAGACCAAACAATTCATTGACGGCACTTTGGTCAATAATCCATACTACAGCAGTGTTCCCGATCTGGCACAACGTGGCAGATTTGCTCCTAATTTATTTAAAGGAACCGTATTTAGTACTGGAGGTTATTCTGCCTTGTATGGTCAGGCTTTATCTTCTGCATTAATTTTGGAATCTATCGATCTCCCGGATCAGTCACAATTCAATGCCAGCATTTCAACAGTATTTCTTGGAGCGGGATTGCAGGAATTGTCAAAGAATAAAAAATCATCCTGGGGTTTTGATTACGGCTATACCAATGTTTGGCCCTATTTTCAAATCGTGAAACAATCCATCGATTATTTCCGGGTTCCCGAATTTCATACGGCTGATGCAAACTTCAGAATTAAAACAAAAGGCGGCATCATCAAATACTATACAACGTTTGCGTATAATCATCTCGGCTTAAGGCGACCCAATATTGACAGTGCTAATTTAAAGACCGCATTCGGTTTAGAAAATCTAAACTGGTATAATAATCTAAGCTGGAGAGAAAGTTTAGGAAGAGGATGGAAGATGAATATCGGATCGAGCTGGAGTATCAATCATGATCTGATCGAACAGCAATTGCAAAACCAAAATAATGAACAGCTGCATTATACTTCTTTGCCATGGTTAGACAGCGTTAACTTTAAATTAAACAACTGGCAAAATTTAGCTCAGATAAAAACTGTATTTGACAAGCGATTGAGCGGTATCAGTGTGGTACGCTTTGGTGCGGAATATTGGTATGTGTACAATAAAAGCACGTATAATGGGTATACGAATCTGCAGAAAGACAATTTCACAGCTGCGTTTACCGAAGCAGACTTGTATATCACCAACGAAATTGCTGCTAAAGTTGGTGCACGTTTCGAATATTCATCACTCATCAACAAGGCAAACATTGCACCAAGAATTTCCTTGGCATATAAAACAGGAAAAGATGCGCAGGTTTCACTGGCATATGGAATATTCTATCAGAAGCCGGAACAATCACAACTCCTCTATTCAACCAATCTGGGTTATACAAAAGCAACGCACTATATCATCAACTATCAAAAAATGAACAATTTTTATACTTTTCGCGTAGAAGCTTTTTATAAAAAGTATGAAGATCTTATCAAAACATTCCCAACATACAATAACAGTGGAAGTGGCTATGCA
>CAIMKO010000288.1 GCA_903841915.1 uncultured Chitinophagaceae bacterium
CATTACCCGGTGTACCGCATGAAATGAAATGGATCATTACCGATTCTGTTCTTTCCATCATCATGCAAAAATTCAAGACGGGATTTATCGAACACAGAACTTTATTGACTGCAGGTGTGGGAGAATCTTTTTTAGCAGAAAAAATAAAAGGCTTTGAAGAAGCTTTACCGGAGGATATAAAATTAGCCTATCTCCCCAATTACGGAATGGTGCGTTTGCGACTCACTGCATTTGGGATGGATAAAGAAAAACTCAATCAGCATATCGATCATCAATTCACATTATTAAAAGAAAATGTAAAAGATGTGCTAGTAACTGATGAAGATCTACCGATGGAAGCTGTTGTAGGTAAAATCTTAAAAGAGAAAAACAAAACGATTGCAACCGCTGAAAGCTGTACAGGAGGTTATATCGCGCATTTACTTACTTCTATTCCGGGATCGTCTGCATATTTTACGGGGGGTATTGTGAGTTATGATAATCGTATCAAAGAAAAATTATTGCAGGTTAAAACGGAAACAATAGAAACATTTGGTGCCGTAAGTGAAGAAACCGTAAAAGAAATGGCGAAAAATGTTTTACACATCATGCATACGGATTATGCGATCGCTGTCAGTGGTATCATGGGACCTGATGGAGGTACCACAGAAAAACCCGTAGGGCTTGTATGGGTTGCTGTTGCTGATGTTTCGAAGACGATCACTAAGAAATTCATCTTCCGATATGACAGAAACAGGAACATTCAATTGACTGCCACTAATGCCCTGAATCTGGTTCGTCAGTTAATTGTGGATAACAGTTGAATAAGTTTCGGTATCTAAAAATTATTTTTGGTAACGGATAGGCTTGGCCGCCACACAAAAATTTGCTGTACTTGTTGATTTTGAACTGAATGGGAAGTTTTATATTGTATAATCTTTTCAATTCAGCCATACTAAACAGTATTACATTTATAGTGTGAATGCGAAGGGTATGGTAAGCACTAAAATAAATGGATAATTTTATCCCATTAAAATTCTAGTACGATTAGTATGGCAATAGCTGAATTGATAATGCCCAAATTGGGTGAAAGTATAATGGAAGCCACGATCTTACGCTGGCATAAGAATGTTGGCGATCGCGTTGCTTTAGACGAAACTGTTTTAGATATTGCTACCGATAAAGTTGATAGTGAAGTTCCTTCTACTGTTGCCGGAGTTATTACAGAATTACTCTACCGTGTAAATGATGTGGTTCCCGTTGGTGCAGTAATCGCCAGACTGGAAGTTGCAGCATCTGCCAGCGCCCCTGCTCATTTACCATCAGCACCTATTCAGCAAACACATTTAGCCCCACCACCTGTTCATGCAAGAGTCGAAGAGCAAATTCCTTATACACCACAACAGCAACAACCAAGGGCAAGCGTTGGAAATAATCGTTTCTTTTCACCATTGGTATTAAATATTGCCAATAGCGAAGGGATCAGTTTAAGCGAACTGGAAAGAATTCCCGGCACCGGTGCAGATGGCCGTGTTTCCAAAAGAGATGTGCTGCAATATATAGCCGATAAGAAATCAGGAGTAGCCCCTGTATTTATTCCTGCACCGCAACAACAAGTGTATGCGCCTGCAGCACCTGTTCAGCAAGCCTATACTAGTACACAGCCGGAAAGAATACATACACCAATACCGCCGCCACCGGTGTATGTTCCGCAACCAACAGTTGCTCCTGTTCAACAAGAAATAGCACAACCACAGCCTGTATATATTCCTCCACCTGTACATACACCTGTTGCAGAAGAACAGCAATCAGTGCAACAGCAACAACCGCAACCTGTTTATATTGCGCCGCCTGTTGTTGAACAAATACCTATTGCAGCAGCGCCAGTAGTTGTTGCAGCGCCAACACCTGCAGCAGTAGTTGAACAACCTGTTGCAGCAGCAGCACCAACACCTCCTCCAATAGTTGAAGCACCAAAACCAAGTGTGGAATTATTTGAGATGGACAGGATGCGTAAACTGATTGCCAAGCATATGGTGGACAGCAAACATACCAGTGCGCATGTGACCAGTTTTGCAGAAGCAGATGTAACCAATATGGTGAACTGGAGAGATCATATCAAACACGATTTCGAAAAAGTACAGGGAACAAAGATCACATTCACACCTATGTTCATCGAATGTTTGATCAAAGTGATGAAACGGTATCCGATCATCAACAGTTCTGTAGAAGCTGATAATATTTTAATTAAGAATTTTTACAATATAGGAATGGCAACAGCCTTACCGAATAAGAATCTGATAGTTCCTGTTATTAAGAATGCAGAGAATCTAAGTCTGGTGGGTTTAACCAAAACAGTGAACACATTGGCTGATAATGCACGTAACAATAAATTAAGACCGGAAGATATTCAGGGTGGTACATTCACATTTACCAATGTAGGCACCTTCGGATCTCTGATGGGCACCCCTATTATCAATCAACCACAAGTTGCAATTCTTGCAGTAGGTGCCATTAAAAAACGCGCAGTTGTTATTGAAACAGATAAAGGAGATTTTATTGGTATTCGCCATATGATGTTCCTTTCATTGAGTTATGATCACCGTATCATTGATGGCAGTGTAGGTGCAAGTTTCTTAACTGATGTTGCCAAAGAATTTGAAAAATGGGATGTGAACAGGGAATTGAAATTGGTGGTGAAAGAACAGTATGTTGATTAATATCCATAAAAATAAAGAACTCTCAAATTGTTTGGGAGTTTTTTTTATTAATGATAGAGTTACCACCCTTTTGAAGGTTGGCAACTCTTCTACTGCTTAAATGAATTCGCCTCGGTTGGTGTTTTCACCAACCGATTAATCTGTACATTGTTTTATAAAAAGCACTATAGAAACATTGTTGGTGAAAAACACCAACAATGGCGCAAAACAACAAATAGCATAAAATAATCCATGAAAATCATATCTCTTTTTATCGCAATCATATTCCTACATTTCTCGCCTCGGTTGGTGTTTTCACCAACCGGTTAATCTGTACATTGTTTTATAAAAAGCACTATAGAAACATTGTTGGTGAAAAACACCAACAATGGCG
>CAIMKO010000289.1 GCA_903841915.1 uncultured Chitinophagaceae bacterium
GATCCTTTAACAGCAAAATAAGTAACGGTATTGAACGCATAAAACATACTTTCAACGAAGGATGAGCGAATCCATGCTGAATAAACCCTACTGCTTAACCAATAAGTTCGGTTATCAGATTGCACATATTTTAAAGCATATTACAGTTTACTTCTGTTAGTGTTACAGCATTAATATTGATACTCAAATTGGCATCGAATCCTGCTAAAAGTCAGGAAAGTCTAATTGCATTTTAAGTAAATTTGTTAGGTTAAAACGATTGTATCAAATTTTATTTAGTCCTTAAAATTAATGGCCATGGCAAATCAAATTATCGTAGATCTTTTAGGTGACAAAGCTTCTTATTTATTAGATCATCAATGCAAGACAGTTGACAAAAACAGCATCACATTACCATCCCCTACTTATGTAGATGATATCTGGATCAACAGTAACAGAAACAATCAGACGTTAAAGAGTCTGCAAACTTTATTAGGTCACGGAAGATTATCCGGTACCGGACATTGCAGTATTCTTCCGGTTGATCAGGGCGTAGAACATAGTGCAGGTGCTTCTTTTGCACCCAACCCTATTTATTTTGATCCTGAGAATATTATCAAGTTAGCAGTGGAAGGTGGTTGTAATGCAGTTGCCAGCACTTATGGTGTATTAGGAATCATGAGCAGAAAATATGCGCATAAAATTCCTTTTATTGTAAAGATCAATCACAATGAATTTTTGAGTTTACCCAACAAATATGATCAGGTGATGTTCGGAAATATCAAGGCTGCATGGAATATGGGAGCTGTTGCAGTTGGTGCTACCATATATTGGGGAAGTGCAGAAAGCACCAGACAATTACAGGAAGTAGCACAGGCTTTTGAATATGCACATGAATTAGGAATGGCTACGATACTTTGGTGTTATTTGCGTAATAACGGATTTAAAGTTGATGGCGTGGATTATCATGCTGCTGCAGACCTAACAGGTCAGGCCAATCATTTGGGTGTGACCTTACAGGCAGATATCATCAAACAAAAATTGCCTACCAATAATGGCGGTTATCTGGCAACAAAACATGGTAAGACCTCTCCGTTGGTATATGAAAAATTATCAAGCGATCATCCGATCGATCTGACCAGATATCAAGTTTTGAATTGTTATAGCGGAAGAGTTGGTTTAATTAACAGTGGCGGAGAAAGTAAAGGAGCTTCTGATATGAGTGAAGCAGTAACTACTGCCGTGATCAATAAACGCGCAGGCGGTATGGGATTGATACTTGGAAGGAAAGCATTCCAGCGTCCAATGGCTGATGGTGTGAAATTACTGAATATGGTTCAGGATGTTTATCTGGATAAGAGCATCACTGTTGCATAACAAATAAAACTATAAACAATAAAAAAAGTCAGACATCTCAATGATGTCTGACTTTTTTTATTGTACACAAAATAAATTGTACAAAGTAGAAATTAAAGTTTAGCTGTCACATTGAGCTTGTCGAAATGTGTTTGTGTTTATAAATTGACTTCGAGAGCCTCAGTCTGACAAACATTTTGACACTTTAATTTATACTATTAAGCCCATTTCAAGATCTTCTTGAAATCATATTCTTCAGGATGCTTGAAATATTTTTTTGCTTCCTCCATATCATCTTCTGTGAGATATTGGATACTATGAAAGAATACCATTTTGGCTCTTTGGCTTTCCATTGATACCATACGGGTTCTTACTCTTCCTGATGCATCTTCTACATCTTTGAGGAAAAGGGGATTGATATCGCCTGCAGGATCGGATGTTACCATACAACCGGTAATACCATCATCGAATAATTTCTTCACACCAATACCTAATAAACTACAATACATCAAATCAAAAGCAGTTGGAGGAATACATCTTAATTCATAACCCATTTCAACTGGTCGGCTCTTGATATCAATATTCAATTGCTTTAATCTTATTTGCAGCAGCATGTTGTAAATATGCGCTTTACTCACGGTACCTAATTCAGGATGTCCGTGTTCATCATAGGTAAACTGAATACCGGATGCTTCAATATCCTGATCGCTCATGAAATGAAAGATACCTTCACTAACAATGGCTACACCATAATCAATTCCCAATATCTTTCTTTTAATGATAGAAGAAATAATAAGGCTGGTGATCTTATCGAGAGAAACCTTTGTTTTATTGAACATTTCAGGAATGATGATCATGGGATAATGACAGGCAGCACCAATGCCAAAAGCAAGATGACCCGCTTCCCGTCCCATTGCCGATACAACAAACCAGTTACCGGATGAGCGTGCATCTTCATAGATGGTACGACCGATCCTTACACCTTCCTGATTGGCACTCTGATATCCAAATGTAGGTTGACCTTCGGGTAAAGGAAGATCATTATCGATTGTTTTAGGAACATGAATGTTCTGTATCGGGAATTTTCTGTCTGCCAGATATTTACTGATACGATTGGCTGTAGAAGCAGTATCGTCTCCTCCAACGGTAACCAATAGTTTGATATTATTCTTTACGAAAAAATCTGTCTTGAATTCCAGATCTGCAGGTTTATATCTGCTCATGCGTAAGACAGAGCCTCCAACGCTGAATACGCGGTCGGCCATTTCAAAATCAATATCAATAACGGATGGATTATCGGTAAATAAGTTTTTATACCCATCGTGAAGGCCTATTACTTTATAGCCATCTCTTAAGAAAACTTTTGCAACCGAACTAATAACTGTATTAATACCCGGTGCTGGTCCGCCTCCGGCAAGTATTAAAATATTTCCTTTCATAAAAAAGTGTTTAATGAATTTTTCAAATAGCGGATTAAAAGTAATGATTAAATGGTTTCATTTGATTTTTAAGGATAACAGCAGTAGTAAATATTTAAAAAGAAAGCGGGTTGAATTGTTGTTTCAACTTTATTCATATTGTAATCAATATCATAGAACCGTCATAAATACATGTTCGATTGGGCATTACATTCAAAAAAAATGAACGTTGATTATTTCTTAATAAGTTTATTTCTAAATAAGATCGGTCGTATGTTAAATAATGCATTGATTTTAGTGCATTTTATAAGGAAATAGCAATTAAAGATCACAAAAATATTAGAGTTCACAAATTGGTAATATGAATTAGAGGATGGTGGTTTATCATCATTTCCGTATTTTTGTGACTTCGATCAGTTAGGATTTAGCATTGAAATTGATTCGGAAATTTTTGAGCATTAAAATTTCTTTATTTGTTATGAGCAGCAGTAAAAAAGTTACAAAGATTGGCGTATTGACTTCAGGAGGAGACGCACCGGGTATGAATGCGGCAATACGTGCCATTGTCAGAACCGGAATTTATTATGGAATGGAAATGTACGGTGTGATGCGTGGTTATTCGGGGATGGTTGAAAATGATATCTTCAAGATGGATTCCCGCAGTGTATCGAATATTATTCAAAGAGGCGGAACGATCTTAAAAACAGCAAGATGCCTGGAGTTTCTTGAACCGGAAGGCAGAAAGATGGCATACGATAATTTAGTAAAACAAGGGATCAACGGTTTGGTGGTGATTGGTGGAGACGGAAGTTTTAACGGAGCACAGAAATTCAGTAATGAATTTGATATTCCCTGTATAGGATTACCCGGCACGATTGATAAGGATATTGCAGGAACTGATTTTACGATCGGTTTCGATACAGCAGTGAACACTGCAGTGCAAGCAATTGATAAGATCAGAGATACCATGGATGCGCACGACCGTTTATTCATTGTAGAAGTGATGGGACGTGATGCCGGTTATATTGCCCTGCACAGTGGTATTGCAACAGGTGCAGAAAATATTTTGATCCCCGAAAGAAAAACAACATTAGACCAGTTAATATCTAATTTGTTAGAGAAAGAGAAAAGAAAAAAATTAGTCAACCTGATCGTTGTTACTGAAGGTGATGAATACGGAGGTGCCAATGGTGTTTCCAAGATCATTCAGGATAATTTACCGAATGCGGATATTAGAATTTGTATTTTGGGTCATATTCAAAGAGGCGGCGCTCCTACCTGTATTGATAGATACATTGCGAGCAGAATGGGATATCATGCCATTGAATGTTTAATGAACGGAACACATAATGTAATGGTAGGTATTGTAAACAATAAAATGCAGTACACACCGCTAGACAGTGCGGTTAAAGCCAAGCAACAGATCAGTGATGAATGGATGAAGATCATAAAAGTATTATCTACCTAATTAATTTATGAGAACAATGCGGAATGTCATTTACCGGATAATGACAATTGCATCAACAAAATAACCGGTTATCACAGCAGTAAACATTAATTAATTGCTATGTCAAAAAGCCTTGATAAGTATTTAAACAAACAAATAGACAAAGAAGCCGGATTAGCGCACAGTTCTCACCGAACTAAGATCGTGGCTACAGTGGGTCCTGCTTGCGATACCTATGAAAAATTAGTAGAACTTGCTAAAGCAGGTGTCAATGTCTTTCGTTTAAACTTTTCTCATGGAACGCATGAAGACAAAGCAAAGATCATCGGCTTTCTGAGAAAAATAAATGATAAGGAACCGTATACTGTTGCAATACTGGCAGATCTGCAGGGGCCGAAATTACGTGTTGGCGAAATTGAAAATAATGCACTGGATGTAAAAGCAGGCGATGTACTTACTTTCACCAATACCAAATGTGTAGGTACACTAGAGAAAATTTATGTGAGCTATCCTAATCTTGCGGGTGATGTGCGAGTGGGTAATATTATCATGATCGATGATGGAAAGATCGAAGTAAAAGTAGTTGACATCACAAAAGACGGAGATGTAAAAGTGGAAGTTTTGCTGGGTGGTATCCTTTCCTCTAAAAAGGGGATCAATCTTCCTGATACAAAAATATCTTTACCGGCATTGACTGAAAAGGATCTGGAAGATCTTGAATTCATCATTGATCAGCAATGTGATTGGGTTGCGTTAAGTTTTGTACGCAGTGTAAAAGATATTGTGATTCTCAGAAGCAAATTAGACGAGAAAAAAAGTAAAATAAAGATCATTGCTAAGATCGAAAAGCCCGAAGCTTTGGTGAATATCCGTGATATCATTGTTGAAAGCGATGCAATCATGATCGCGCGCGGAGATCTGGGTGTTGAATTACCGATAGAACAAGTACCGTTGATACAGCGCGAATTGATCAGAAAATGTATCCATCGCGGAAAACCCGTCATTGTGGCAACACAAATGATGGAAAGCATGATCGATCGTGTAAAACCAAACCGTAGCGAGATAACCGATGTTGCCAATGCAGTATTGGAAGGTGCAGATGCCGTAATGCTTAGCGGTGAAACTGCTACAGGTATGCATCCTGCTCTGGTGGTGGAAACCATGTGCAAGATCATTCGTCAGGTTGAACAAACTGAATATCGTTATAATCGTGAAGAAGATCTGCGACCACAACCCCATTCTCCTTCTTTTTTAAGTGATGCAGTTTGTTACAATGCATGTAAGATCGCCAAGGACGTTGATGCGAATGCATTGCTGGGAATGACACAAAGTGGTTACACTGCATTTACCCTCAGCAGTTACAGGCCAAAATCTCCTTTATTTATTTTTACCAAGGAAAAGTTCCTCGTAAACCAATTGTGTTTAAGTTGGGGTGTCAGTACATTTTATTATGAAGAAGAAACCAGTCTGGATGATATTATATTTGATCAGATCAAAATTTTAAAAGAAAGGGGTTATCTGAATGAAGGAGATGTTGTGGTAAGTACCGGCAGTACGCCTGTACATTTACACTTGCCTACTAATATGCTGAAGATCACCAAAGTTGAATAAATCAATTCATATCTAATTCATAAGAAGATCCTTCAGTTTGAAGGATCTTTTTTATTTGTAGCCCTTCCGGAATTTCAATTCATTAATGGTTCGTTGATTTAGATAAGCTGTAACTTTATACAGGTTTAGATTCAATATTAAGTTTTTGTTTCAATTTTACATTAAATGATGCAGAATGCTGCAATAAATTTATCTTTATGCCGCAAAAAAACGCAAATATGCCCCATCAAAAATTAATCATTGACTTGATAGACAGTTTTGAAAAGGTTCCGGTGAAGATATTTCCTGATACCCAAATAGGTTCTGCCTTTGTAGCGAAGGAAATAGCCAATCTTATCCAGGAAAAAAATAAGAAAGGTGAAGATTGTGTATTAGGATTGGCAACGGGTTCTACCCCAATTAGTTTGTATGCTGAATTAGTACGCCTGCACAAAGAAGAAGGCTTGAGTTTTAAAAACGTGATTACTTTCAATCTGGA
>CAIMKO010000290.1 GCA_903841915.1 uncultured Chitinophagaceae bacterium
ATATAGCATCCCAAGGACAAAGAAAGAGTTTACTCTTTGCATTAAAGCTCGCTGAATTCGAAATACTGAAAAAACAAAAAGGCTTTACTCCTGTTTTATTATTGGATGATGTATTCGAAAAATTAGATGCAGAAAGAATGCATAACCTGCTGTATAAAGTTTGTATCGAAGAGACCGGCCAGGTTTTTATTACGGATACGCATGCAGAAAGAATGGAATCGCAGTTAAAAGCAATTGGCGCAGCATATGGATTGATTGAATTGCGATCCTATCAACAAAAGACCGTTTAAAAAATATAATAAATCTTACACGCAAAGTTTATCTTTACAACATGGGTGAATACAGTATTGGTGATGCATTGAAAGGCTTTGTAAATAAAAGCAAACTCCGTAACGGCATACGTGCATTGCAGATTGAAGAGATATGGGAAAAGCTGATGGGCAAGACGATTGCCAAATACACCGATAAAATTGAGATCGTGAATCACACATTATTTATACGCACAAATGTTGGTCCGCTGAAAAATGAATTGCAGTATCAAAAGCCGCAGATCATTCAACGGGTGAATGAAGCATTTGGAGAGAACTTAATTACACAGGTGGTTATTCAATGATTATACCCAGTAATGCTGATTCGTGCTGGGATTTAGTTTATCCTTTAAATAATTCTCTTCGCTTTTTGCAGTAGTTTTTTCTTCTAATGATGCAGCTAGCAGGTCATTGATCGTGATCACTCCTTTAAAAGTATGCCCTTCAAACATTGGGAGATGAGGCACTTTAAAAGTGTTCATTATTTCCATGCATTTCTCACAAGCATCTTCCACGGTAACGATGGGGAGATCAATGGTCATGATATCTTTTACTTTTGTGCTGGATGAATTCTTGTTTTGCAACACCACTTTTTGTGTGTAATCTTTTTCAGAAAGGATACCCAGATAACTGTGGCTTTCCATGACGATCACATAACTCATATCTTCGATCTTCATCAATGCAATGGCATCAATTACATTCGCATCAGGGCTAACAAAATTAAAATGTAATGGTTTTTTTGCTAAGATTTCTTTGAGTGTTTTCATGGTTGCCTTTTTATGTGTGAAGACTCAGAACTACCCTTGTAAATTAAAAAGAAAAACACAGAAAAAAAACATGATAAAAATCAGATGCGGTCATTTCGCATTTGCGATTTCCTGCAACAGCAGCCGGCTGTCAGCATAGCTGAATTTATTCAAAACCGCAGCTTCCTGCATCAGAAAATAAGTCGGATTTACTCTGGCGGCCGTTTTGATAACGGTTGCATCGCATTTGAATACAGGAACATTTTTGAATAACTGAATGCCGTTATCTGCATCTGCAGTGATCAAATAAACAGCTATTTTTTTTGATGTTGCAACTACCAATAATTCTTTAAAGTCATTTTTCCAGTCCTGTACATTCGAAAAATCTTTTGCAAACAAAAGAATGTACTTTCTGTTTTGCTGCAGAATGAATGATGTACTGTCCACCCCGTCAATCGTTCGTAAAGAAAAATCAGGAATGGCAGGTGTTGCATTTCCTTTTCGGATCAATTGATCGAAGCGGTCAACATATTCGTAACTGGAATCAAAATCATTCGGGAAATGCGCCTGATCAAATTCAACTACCCTATTATTTTTCTTATATCTGAAACGAATCGCAAAACTATCGGGAACCGAACCTGCAGGTGCTTTCATTTCATTCAGAATATTATTCCCCTTTTTATAAGGCAGACAATCAAAAAATGGTAAATGTTTCAATACATAGAACTGAACTGCGATGGCTGCAATAATCGTTACAATCAAAACACTGATAGAAATGCCGGAAGATAAGGCCTGCTTAATTTTTTGAGTATTAAAGAAGATGATCAGGATCAATAAAAGCAGTGCAATATCCTTTATAAAAGTGCTGCTCCCTGTTAGTGGGATACAATCACCAAAACATCCGCATTCTTTTATTTGGCCGCTGAATAAAACATAAGCTGTTAAGAAAGTAAAAAATAGGATCAGTGATAATAAGAACCAACTAAAAAATTTAATTCTCCAGCCAATGATAATGGCAACACCGGCCAGCACTTCACAAATATTCATTACAACAGAGAAAGACAAAGTATAATTATCGAGAAAATGAAAACCCCATGCTTCAAAGAATTCAAGCATCTTGTAACTCAATCCCAGCGGGTCATTTGACTTGATCAATCCTGAAAATATAAACAGCAGTCCAACTACCCATCTGATTATCGTCAATACTGTTTTCATTTATCATTCAACATTTATCATTCAACATTCAACATCTAACCTCCTTAATGCTTTCCTTCTGCCATTAATATCAAAGCAAAAACAGAATAGTTTAAAATATCTACATAGTTGGCATCAATACCCTCACTCATGATCGTCTTACCATCATTCGCCAGTATCTGTTTAATGCGCATTAGTTTCATCAATATCAGGTCCGCAAAACTTTCCTGACTCATATCACGCCAGGCTTCCCCGTAGTCATGGTTTTTATCCAGCATCGTATTCTTCGAAAATAAAATATAGGTATCGTATAAGGTATTGACTTGCTCAACCGGCAGATCTTCGACCTGAGGGTTTTTCAGATCCAACTGCGTTAATCCTACCACCGCATAATTTATGATCCCTTTAAATTCCGAGACGATATCATCCCCTATTTTTTGTGTCTTCAAATCCTGTATGTTTCTGATTCGCATAGCTTTTATAAAGATTTGATCCACTACAGAGATCGTCCGCAGTACACGCCATGCAGTTCCGTAATCTTTTGTTTTTTTAATGAACACATCTTTGCAGGTCTTCACTGCATCATCGTACTGTTGATTTGTATTGGTCATTTTTATTTTGTTACCGGCTTTTAAATTACAATTTAGTTTTTCTTACAGTACACGCGTGTATGATCAGAAACATATTCCGCAATCTGATTATCTTTGAATGCATCGCAAGATAATTCAAACCAAACAATGTTCACACTCAACTGCAAAGGAAGATTATTGATCATCGATTCGCCCATCGTAATGGGCATCATCAATGTTACGCCGGATTCATTTTACAGCGGCAGCCGCAAGTCAAGTGTTGATGCGGCTCTGCAGACAGCAGAACAAATGCTGAATGAAGGGGCAACTATTCTGGATATCGGCGGACAAAGCACAAGGCCGGGCAGCGAACAAATTGCTCTAGAAGAAGAACTAAAAAGGACCATTCCTGTAATTGAAGCCATCAGTAAGCGATTCCCCCAATCTTTTATTTCGATTGATACATACCATGCTCCTGTTGCAGCACTTGCTGTTGAAGCAGGTGCTTCCATTGTCAATGATATCAGCGGCGGGATCATGGATACGAATATGTTGGCAACGGTTGCAGGCTTAAAAGTTCCATTTGTTTGTATGCATATGAGAGGGACACCCCAAGACATGCAAAAGGATCCTGTTTATGAAAATGTGACAAGAGAAGTGTTAGACTATTTTATCCATCAAACTGAAAGATGCAGGTTGGCTGGTATCCATGATATCATCATTGATCCGGGATTTGGTTTTGGTAAAACCATTGCGCATAATTTTACTTTATTGAAAGGCCTGCAGGTTTTTAAAATGCTTCAAAAACCTTTACTATTGGGCATTTCCAGAAAATCTACTATTTATAAAACATTAGGCATCACTGCTGATGACGCATTGAACGGAACAACCGTTTTAAACAGTATTGGTTTATTGAATGGCGCAAATATTTTACGGGTGCATGATGTTAAAGAAGCTCTGGAGACAATCAAACTTATTTCAACCTATCTGCAATAAAAAAGTCCTGCTTTAAAAAGCAGGACTCTCCTATTTATCTAACATCTTTAATTAATGGTGTGGTGAAGCAGGCATTTGCGGCATTTGTGGAGCCGTTGGAGCCGGAGCAGCTGTTACATCGGCAATTTCAATATCAAATATTAAATTGGTAAATGGCATAATAACCGGAGGATTTCCCTGAATGCCATAAGCCAATAAAGAAGGAACAAATAATTTTCCTTTTCCGCTTTTACCAAAGAATTTCAAACCTTCTTCCCAACCCGGAATAACACCATGTCTTCCAATAACAACAGGATAAGGATTTTTATTGGTAGCAGCAGAACCCATATTGGTATCAAATACTTTTCCGTCAACAGTATATCCTTTATAGAAGACAGAAACCTGTTTGCCGGTATCCGCTTTTGGATCAGATCCTGCATTTTCAATTTCTACTAATACGCCACCAGGACTTTTTACTGTTTTAATGTTCTTGTCTTTAGTGTATTTTTCTAAAGCAGTAATCTCTTTTTGCTTTTCAGTTTCTACTTCTTTTT
Source organism: uncultured Chitinophagaceae bacterium (assembly GCA_903841915.1). GTDB lineage: Bacteria > Bacteroidota > Bacteroidia > Chitinophagales > Chitinophagaceae > CAIQDX01. Next base: position 4,347 of record CAIMKO010000290.1, read on the forward strand.
GATAATCGGCATTTACCTCCTGCTCGTTGGTAAATACTTTGATCACGTCAAATTTACCTTTGATGGTACCATTCTTGGTGAATACATTATTATATTCAGGGATCATTCCCAATTTTTTCAATGTATCGATACTCAATACAAATTCGATCTTATCGCCTTTCGCACAAAGCGGAAGTAATTCGGTAAAACTGTATTTAGCTGATCTG
>CAIMKO010000291.1 GCA_903841915.1 uncultured Chitinophagaceae bacterium
TATAAAAGCTATAAAAGGGAGCACAAGTATTACGACAAGACAACAGTTAAGTATCAATACAAAAAAGAAAATCATTTTAGTTTGCCCGCCTGTGTTGCAAAAACGGATACCTCCATTGACTGTGACTCTATAAAATTATTTGTACAAAAAGATTCGAGGTCATTTGCACCTATATTCACGAATGGCGTAATTTCCTGCAAATTGATGAACCATATCTATGGACCAATGAGTGAACTACCTGGTTTTGAGCCAATACCCGGTAAAGAATTGAAGGATACTGCCATAAAGAGCTTTGCTGTTTTTAATTTCCACAGGCTCAAATATATTCATGGAGGAAGAAGATGCAGGTTTTATCAATTTCAAGTCGTACCCTATTGGTTCTATGTAGAACTGACCAACAAAAAAGCTAAAAGAAGAACCAAGAATGAAGATTTTATCAAGGGTGCACAACTTACCTGGTTTTATCGTTCCAATGTAATCACCCTATAAAAAATCAAGCTACCCTTGGGTAGCCTGATTAATCTCTATAATTTCAATTCTATTATTTATCCCAGAATATTCTTGGGGTTAACATTGTAGAACCGGCAGGAGTATTTGCCTTGTTGTAAGAATACTCAGATTGAGGGTATAACAAACGACGAGGAGTATTTGTAGTTCCTGTTGGAGTAAGTGTTGGATAACCTGTTCTGCGCCATGTAGTCCAAGCCTCAGGATTCAGATAATTTGCCACATATTCTTCCCAAACAATGTTCGACATTGCATTAGCAGTAGTCAAAGTACCATGAGCAGCAAGATAGGTAGTCATATCAGCAGCAGCCACACCCAATTTTGTCATACTGGCACTGATGCCTGTTTGATAGTAGGTTTGTGCACTTGCTAAAGCACCTGCACCATTTACCACCATTGTAGCCTCTGCAGCCATAAATTGCAACTCTTCATAAGTGATTAATTCAACTGGAGCATTTGGAGCACCGCCGTAGTATCCACCCAAATAGTCACCACCATCAGCAGCAGTGGTATCAATTAGAATATTATAGCGTGGATCTGCATTAGCCAACATACCAGCACCCATAGTAGCAGATGCAAAGCTAATATCACCGCGTTGGTTATTGAATTGATACCAAGGATTATTGGCATTTGAATTAGCTCCAAAACCATTGTAGATAGCATTATCAGAACTTGCAGAGAAAGACTGGGCTATTTCAGCCAATGCCAATGTAGCATTTGCAGGAGCACCCTTACTTTGGTGGATATAAAGGCGGGCCTTAATAGCATGTGCAAATTTTGCCCATGCTGCAGCATTACCACCATAAATCATATCCTCACCACCCGGAGTAAGGAAACCTGCTTTAGGAAGATTCAGATAGTAAATAGCTGAATCGCATAATGATAATGCAACTCCGTAAAGTGCCTGATCCTGATCATACGCAGGCTGAAGATTAGTCAAACCTCCAAATGCTTTGCTATAAGGGATACTACCCCAGTTATCAACTGTTAACTGAAGTGTGTATGCCATGATTACTCTTGACACACCACTATAAACATTATAACCCTTTGCGTCGGAAGCCATCATCAGTTGCAGATCATTTTCCATAACTGATGTGTATAAGTTACCCCATAATCCGTCAACATCCTGACCTGTAAAGATGTAGGTATAGTATGCAGATGATTGACGGGAAATACCATTTGTCTGTTGCATAAACAAGGATGCAAAACGAGACATATCACCGCCTTGTGTATATGCCAGCGAGCCTTCTATTGTAGAAAGAAGTGTGGCAGGGGTAACAGATGTAGGTGCATTCGGATTAACATTCGCACTTGTATAAAAAGTCTTTTTACAAGAAGCACTGAACAGTAATGCGACACCTATCGAAATTATTGCTGATACTCTGATTTTTTTCATAAAATATTTTATTTAAGAGTTAACCATTAAGTTTATAAACCAACATTTAGCCTGAAACCATACGATTTTGTACTTGGGTTGTTGAAATAGTCAAGACCTTGACCATTTGCCGGACCTGCTAAACTTGTTTCAGGGTCAATGCCTTTGTATTTAGTCCAAAGGATAACATTGTTCA
>CAIMKO010000292.1 GCA_903841915.1 uncultured Chitinophagaceae bacterium
ACGCATATAAGTGATATTACCGCTTTCGTATAATTTCTGGGCCAGCAGCATGGTCTTACTAACACCATAGCCTAATTTTCTGGATGCTTCCTGTTGCAATGTAGAAGTGGTAAAAGGGGCAGCGGGTGTGCGTTTTCCGGGCTTTATCTGAATATCAGCAACTTTATATTCAGCATTTCTGCAGCTTTCTAAAAATTGTGCGGCGGTTTCTGATGCTGCGATCTTGGACGGACCATCTGCTTTAAAAGTAACGGTCTTATCATTAATATCTTTGGCTGTGAAAAATGCTTCTACTTTATAACTGCTTTCGGAGGTGAACTGGTTAATTTCTCTTTCTCTTTCAACGATCAATCTCACTGCAACACTTTGTACACGGCCGGCACTTAAACTGCGTTGCATACCGATCTTTCTCCACAACACAGGACTCAATTCAAATCCAACCAATCTGTCCAGGACTCTTCTGGCCTGCTGTGCATTGACCAGATTCATATCGATCTTTCTCGGATTGTCCACAGCTTTTCTGATAGCCGGGGCAGTGATCTCGTGAAATACGATCCTCTTTGTTGTTTTGGGATCCAATCCCAGCACTTCAGCCAAATGCCAGCTGATACTTTCCCCTTCACGATCCTCATCCGATGCCAGCCAAACCTCATCTGCCTTTTTTGCTAATTGTTTTAGATCCCTTACAACCTTTGCTTTATCATCGGGCACCATATAGCGTGGCGTATAATTATTATTTACGTCAATGCCCATATCGTCCTTTTCCAGATCACGAATATGACCGTAACAGCTCCTCACATCGAAATTGCTTCCGAGGATCTTTTCTATGGTTTTTGCTTTGGCAGGGGACTCAACAATCAATAAATTTTTAGCCATTCTATAGTTTGTGATATTGTTTTTAAACCAGCTTTTGAATTACTATTTTGCTTCCATTGCCGTGCAAACCTCAAGGGTTGAGATAGGCTTCAGCAAGTGCAATATTAGTTCAAACTGTCAAATTGCAAAATATCTTACGCCGATGTTAAGAAGCTGATGACCTGTTTAGCAACCTTATTCTCTTTGTAAATCTGGCTGTGTCCGAGGCCATTTGTGATATAAAATCGGACATGCGGAAGCTTCATGGCTTGGACAGGAACAACATCTTCAAATGAACAGATCTTATCTTCTGTATCATGCAGCCAGAGTGTGTTTGCATTGATTTTATTCAAGGCTCTTCCGATGGAAAAATAGGAGATGGGCTGACCAGCCAATTCGATCAGTAATTCTTCAAAATCCTTTTTAATGGAATGATTCAAACTGATGAGATTAAAAAAATTATCAACAGCCCTGTTGGTTTCGGCGGCAGGAGCTATTAAAACCAGTTTTTGAAGGCCGGTGATTTTTTCCGCCGCTAAAGATGCTGCAAGTCCACCTAAAGAATGTGATATGATACCAAACAAGCTGCCATAATTCTTTTCAATAGTAAGGATCATATCTCTATATAATAATGCATTGATCTTTTTTCCGCTGCTTAGCCCATGTGCTGGAGCATCAAACGCCAATACTTCAAATCCTTCTCTTTTTAAGTAGGAAACATATTTTTCAAACTTATAACTGTAACTGTTGAATCCATGCGCTATTAGAATTTTTTTAGGGTCAGGCAGTTCAGACCTCCATCTCCAACCATGGATGGTTTGATGATTAAACTGAAAAGACAATTTCTCTGCCTGATGAAAAACAGGGGGCGCTTTCAGTTTGCGGCCGCTGCCAAAAGGTGTACAAAAGAGATCGAATGCTTTTTCCGCTGCTTTTCGCGTTGAGATCAATGCGATCGCATTCAGTTTGGTCTTGTAATAGCCTATGGCAATTCTTTGCTTCAATTTCATTTTCATCATTCGGTAAAGATAGGAAGCAAGCTTTCAACTGATTTGTTGATCATAATAAGGGATATATACTCAAAAGACCAAACAAAAATAATCCCCGCCGGACGAACCGAACAGGGATGTTTTGAGCAAGCAACCGAAAATTTTAGAATGTCTTATATAATAGAGTGTAGAGATATTCGAAAAAGGAAATGGGTACCAATTTGCAGTATTGTTAATTTTGGTTAACCGCAAACGATTGCACAATTTGTAAAAATATTTTGAAATCAACAAATCTTATTCTTAAAATTTTAAATCGCTGCTTTTAATTTTTCCTCATTTCGGTGAATAATTCATGCTTTTATGAGATTCTTCTAAATGATTTCAGATACTTTTGCAGCCGAAACAGCAGTTATGTACACAATCAAAATAAAGTTTGAACAGAAGGGATTAGCGCCCGTTACTTTGGAAAATATTGCTTCGGGCGATAGCTTATTGGAAGTATTATTGGACCACGATATTGAATTGCATCATAACTGCGGTGGTGTTTGCGCTTGCAGTACTTGCCATCTTTATTTGGATAAAGGGGAAGAATTTGTAGAGGAACTGAGCGAAAAAGAAGAAGATTTTATCGACCGGGCAGTTAATCCGAGAATAAATTCACGTTTAGGCTGTCAATGCGTTTTGCAGGAAGGCAGCGGCACAGTAGAAATCAGCTTACCTGACCAAACACAGTTCTTAGGAGAATAAAAAAAGCATATGAGCCATTTTGAACCACCCATACATTGGAATGATTACGAAGACATTGCATTAAAACTATACGAACGTTTTGGTGACGACTTTTCCGAATCCAAAATATACCGACTGCGTTTTACCGATCTTTTGGAATGGGTGCTGCAAATCCCCAATTTTGAGGGAACCCGCGAACAGAGTAATGAAGGTCATCTGGAAATGATCCAGAGCAGTTGGGTATACGAATGGCGTGATAATCAAAAGAAATAAATCACAGCTTGGTAAATACATTATAATCAGGACATTTGCAGTAGAAATAATCTTTTTGTAAATGAACGTCCTTGAATTATTCAATCAGATCAACACTTTTGTTTTTGATGTTGACGGTGTGCTCACCGATGGCACTTTATTGGTATTATCCAATGCTGTGATGGCCAGAAAAATGAATATCAAAGATGGTTATGCCATGCAACTGGCAGTGAAAAAAGGATACAATGTTGTGATCATTTCAGGAGGTAACTCTGAAGAAGTAAAAGAGCGGTTAGAAAAATTAGGTATCAGTGATGTGTTGATGCGGGTTACTGATAAAGCCTCTATTCTGAAACAATACATGAAAGATAATAAGCTTCAAAAAGAGCAGATATTATTTATGGGCGATGATATTCCGGATCTGAAAGTTATGCAGGTAGCAGGTTTAGCTTGTTGTCCTATTGAT
>CAIMKO010000293.1 GCA_903841915.1 uncultured Chitinophagaceae bacterium
ACTTTCAGCCTGAAAATTCAAAGTTCCTCTCAGGTTATTCTCTGACCTTCGGATATAATTTTATTCTGGGTCCTTTGGAAATAAGTGTTATGTATTGCGATCAGTCTAAATCATTGCTGCCATATATTAATCTAGGAATTCCTTTTTGATATTTTTTTCACACAAAGAAACTACTTGTTCCTTGCACCTTGTTCCTTGCACCTTGTTCCTTGTTCCTTGTTCCTTGTCACTTGTTACTTATTACCTCAATCTCCCTCCAGTAATCATGCTGCAGATCTTCATGCAATAAAATAACAGCAGCATTGATCTTCTTCAATTGTTGATTATATAAATTAGACAATGCAGTGCTTTTATGAAAAGGTATTTTGGCTGAATGGATATTCTTACAATAATGGATCAACAATTCTGTCTCAGCCAGTTTAGAACCGGTATACCGAATATATTTATTGGTGTTCCGTAATATCTTTCGAAGGCTCTTTTTGGTAAGATATAAATTAAACTGCGAGAGTTCGGCAAACTGTTCGTCCATATCATTCTTTACAGACTGAATATAGCTAGCTTCATCATGTGCCTCAAAAAGCAGATAGGTCAGCAATTCTTTATTCTCTTTTTTAAATCTTGCCAGACGCAGACAAAGCTCAAGTAATTGTTTAGGTGTAGAAGCCTGAAGCTCCTGTTTCAATTCATTGCTTGTTGCTGCTTTCATGATTATAAAGTTAAGTGCAACTTTAACAGCAACACATTTTCCATCATTCAAAAAACAATATTATATTTGAATAAATAAACCGATACGCATGGCATTTCATATCAATGATAAAAAGGGTGGAAAACCCGGCAATAATAACAGCAAGAACTTAAATGCAGCTGGTGGTTCTAAATTCATTGCCAAACCTGGCAAAGCTGCCACTGCCAATGTTGGCAAAAAGCCTATTAAAACAGGTGGGGCAAGAGGAAGCTGAGTTGAGTGTGCTTATTCTTCCATTAATTTCTTTTCGATTCTTCTGTCAGGGATGAACCACATCATTGCTACTAATACGTACAATCCCATACTGATACCCGTATGCACAAATGCGAGGGGTATGGCGGCTGTATAAAAGACCAATGAAAGAATCCCTTTATTATCTCTGCCGACAGCTTTGGCTAATTTGGAATCTTTCCCATGTAGTTTGATCAGATTCCTAGATAATATGAAATATGCCACACCCGACATGTCCAGTATAAATCCCATCACGGCTACGGGCAATTGTGTAAAATGGTTCTCTCCCATCCAATCTGTTGCAAAAGGCACTAAGGATAGCCAGAACAACAAATGAATATTCAACCACAAGACCTTTCCATTCACTTGTTGTACCGAATGAAATAAATGATGATGATTACTCCAGTAAATGCCGATGTTCACAAAGCTGAGAACATAACTTACAAATATAGGCAGTAGGCCTTTTAAAGCATTCCAGTCATCACCATGCGGCACTTTTAATTCCAATACCATAATGGTTATAATGATGGCTATCACACCATCACTGAATGCTTCCAGTCTTCCTTTACCCATAAATGATGTATTTTCTTCTCAGTTTAAAAGAGGAATAGCTTGTATACCCAATAATTATAAAGGCGCCGATCTTAGGAAATGACCTGAATATTCTGTGCCATCGCCCCTTTGGCTCCTTCAGTTATTTCAAACTCAACTTTTTGTCCTTCTGCAAGAGATTTATAACCATCTGATGCTATGGCACTGAAATGTGCGAATACATCTTGTTTAGTATCATCCACGGTGATAAAACCAAAACCTTTGGCTGCATTGAACCATTTAACTGTACCTGTAACTTTCATACTTGAATATTTATTAATTAAACATACTGCTATTATCTCAGATATACAAGTCTTCCTATCTATTCAACATAATTGACGGGTCGATCTTATGATCTGATTTTCAAATGAACCCTGTCTCCCACTTTAATTTCATCCTCGTTTACGCTTACCTGAATGAGTCCGGTTTTGATTGCAACATCCAGTAAATAATGATTGCCTAAAAATGTTTTCCTTTTTACATCACCGTTTAGTAAGGAATCTTTTTCGGATGAGATCAGGAATTGTTCAGGACGAAGGATGGTCTGCTTTTCAAAGCCTGACAGATCATTCATTAAGTTATACGCACCAAATAAACCGGCTGCATATTCATTCACGGGTTGATGATAGATCTCTTTGGGTGTTCCGTCCTGAATGATGCCGGCATCCTTCATCACTAATATCCTGTCAGCCCAGGAAAGAATATCAGCTGCATCATGCGACACCATGATACAGTTGATACTGAGTTGTGTTCCGATATCTGCTATCACTGATTTGATCACATTCTTATGCATCATATCCAGATTGGAAAAAGGCTCATCCAGTAATAGTAATTCAGGAGAGGTGGTGAGCAAACCGGCTAATACGATCCTTTGTCTTTCGCCACCGGAAAGCGCATCTGTTCTTCGTTGTAGTAAATGTGATATCTGACAAACAGTATAGATCTTATCTGCAATGGCTTCATCGATCTTATTTTTCATTTCCAGCAATTCATGCACCCGATAATTGTTGCGCAGCTCAAAATACTGGCTTAAATAGGCGATCTTTTTATGACCCGGTATCAATTGATCGCTTGGACCGATCACTTTGCTGCCATCTAATCTGATCTCACCTTCATCGGGCTGCAGCAATCCCGCGATCATTTGTAATAGACTTGTTTTACCCGATCCTGTTGCTCCGGCAATCGCTATTTTTTGCAAAGGTTCCTGTGTAAAAGAAATATCCTTTACGACCCATTGACCATTTTGCTTTTTTGAAATACCCTTTACTTCTAACAATGCCATGCATCGAAAATAAATGATTGAAGGGAAATTGCAGATATAAAATCAATTCATCCTTATTACTTTCAGCGGTAAGTTGTGATGTTGAGCCCGCCCGGATGAACACCGGTTCGGACGGGGCTCTCGAAACATGATTCATATAGATTATCCATTTATCACTCTTCGAGAACCTCAGAGTGACATGCATCCAATTAAATAACATCAATATTGGAAATAAATGAAATTGTTTATTCTTGAAAGATTAATTAATAAGTGGACGTCATATCCTCATCAACACAAATAATGAAATCAGCGGTATTCTTATTTTCTGCTAATAAATGTTTAATCTCTTTTTGGCTGACCGTTGTTACAGTAATGATCTTCAGATCCGGTTTACTCCGTTTTAAATGCCATACAATACCATCATGATTCTGTGAATGGTAACTACCATTATAATGAATAAAGAGACTTCCGGGCGTATAATATTTCAAAATAAAATAGGCCATCGTTGCATCTTTAATGGCCTGAGCTTTCGGCATATTTACAGATCCGTGACCAGCCATCATTGTCATCATATTCTTATACCCGGGCAATTCCGGATCATATGCGATGGGCAAAGGCGCGATCCATGCTTTTTCCTTTGCAGACAAAGTATCCAATGCTGCAAATCCTCCTTTAGAAACCAATGCTGCATATCTGCGCGGCACATTGCTGGCAGCAAATACAATATTGTTTTCTTTGGCAAAATTTACCAGAGGCGCATAATCAGTCGTATAATTTTTCCAGAGACGGGCTGCACTGTCCAATCCTTTCGCAGTCAATTTTCCCTGTAAATAAAGATCCAATGCAGGCTGATTATCCTGTTCAAACATTTCGGCACCCATTACCAGGCTTTTCTGTTCTTTACAATCTTTAGTGATCTCTAATTCCATCCAGTGACTGATAGGATTATTATGCGATTCACCGATCATTACAATATCGTTTTGTACGATCGCTTTAATCATTTTTGTATAGGATACTTTTTTACCTTTTGCATTGTACAGAATATATGCAGGCTTGTCTTGCGCAGTTACACAGACGAGCAATAAAAAGCTCATCGTGATCATGGAGATTCTTTTCATAAATGAAAGTTCGGGGTTTTAAGGCAATAGTTGAAAACCAAAATAACTTAAAGCAATCCTGACAAGAGAGTATAGCTGGATTGATCCCTAACAAAAAAGCTCTGCATGCCTGCAGGACTCCTACTCTTAAAACAACCAAACTTCTTATTTCCAGTGACCGGGAACCCAATAATTTCCATGATGAGAACGATGTTTCCATTCACCTGAAACCCAATGTTTGTGATGAGCCGGTGCTGCTTCCCAATGCTGAGGAACATTTTCATACCTGCCACCATGCCAATTCCATTCATCTGAGACCCAAACATGGGTTTTGGAAGGAGCTGTTGTTCTTATGACAACAGTTGCTTTCGGGCGCTCATTCACATAATGTGTTTGTGCACTTACATATTGCGCATACCCGCCAAATAAAACGAGCATCACAATTAATGATACCAGATGCTTTTTCATACACCAATTATTTAATCATAAAACCTGAATGATCCCGATCTAGGGCTACTTGATTCTATGTTTTAAAGATAATTTCACTCATCGGGGGGACTGTTACATTTTGTTGGCTATTTATTACAGCATTCACATATTGCTTTCATAAAATCGATCTGCCAACTATTAAACCCTTTAGAACAGTAAACAATAGTTATTTTGCAGATTATAACTATCTCGAATGCAGCTAGCCGGATTGATCATTTTTGTTTTATTTATTGTTGCAGGATTAAAGCTTTATTACAATACACAAAAACGCATCCGCAGCTTTCAAATGCCCCCTGCTGCAAAACAGTTATTACAGGAGCATATCGCTTTTTACAGAAACCTTAGTGAGGATCAAAAGCTCGAATTCGAAAACCGTATCAAAGACTTTCTAAGTCATGTCAGGATAACCGGTATTGGCACTGTTGTGGAAGACATAGACAGGATACTGATCGCCTCGGGTGCCATCATCATCATTTTTGCTTTCCCTGGATGGCGTTACAACAATATCAGTGAAGTGCTTTTATATAAAGACAGTTTCAACGAAGAATATCAACAGGAAGGAAATGACCGGACAATTTTAGGAATGGTGGGTGATGGTGCTTTGAACCGACAAATGATATTATCACAAGCGTCTGTAAGGGCTTCCTTTCAAAATTCAGCAGATGGACATAATACCGTTATTCATGAGTTTGTGCATTTGGTTGACAAAGCCGATGGTGCTGCAGATGGAATACCGGAATATTTATTGTCACGCCCCTACCTCCTTCCATGGATCAATAATATGCATCAAACCATTGAAGAGATGAAGCTGAATCAACATCATGATATAAACTTTTACGGAACTAAAAATGATGCAGAATTCTTTGCCGTGGTATCTGAATATTTCTTTGAACGGCCGGATGCTTTAAAAACGCATCATCCTGAATTATATCAATTATTGGAACAGATGTTTCATCCGGTTAAATAGAAAGTTTTTTCTTTGATCGCAATATTTTCATTTCTGCTAACTTTATAAGGCCTATATACAAATAGCAAAACGACCTATCATGACCAACCCGGAAAAAGCATTCATGGAGAATAATAGTCAAAGCCGCAGAAAATTCATAAGCGCCATGAGCACAATGGTTGCTGCTGAACTATTGTTATCGATACCGATGGCCAGCAAAGCTGACAGTATATTTAAACCCGATGAAACAATTACGGTGGGTCAGATCATGGATCGTTTTATCAAAGAAGTTCCGGGTGGTGTTTTAAAACAAACAGTAGATAATTTAAAGTCAGGTTCTCCGGATATGCAGGTAACAAGTATCGTGACTTCTATGTTCGCAACTGTTGAAGTGATCAAAAAGACCATTGCACTTGGTGCTAATTTTATCATTGCACATGAGCCTACTTTTTATAGCCATGAAGATGATACAAGCTGGCTGAAAAGCGATCGCGTATATCAATATAAATCCGAATTGCTGAATCAAAATAAGATAGCTGTATGGCGTTGTCATGATTATATCCATCGCCTTGTTCCGGATCCTGTGAGTTCAAGTGTATTGAAAGAACTGGACTGGATGAAATATGCTGATAAGAGCTTTCAAAATCTGGTAACGATTCCCGATATCAGTTTAAAAGAATTGATCGGTTATTTAAAATCAAAATTCAAAGTAGATGAAGTAAGGTATATCGGCGACCTGAATCAAAACTGTAAAAGAGTTTTGGTAGCACCCGGAGCAGTGGGCATCCGGACACAATCATCTGCAGTTAATTATTATAAGCCAGATGTTTTGATCTGTGGAGAGATCAGTGAATGGGAAGCAGGTGAATACATTCGCGATGCAAGAGCCAAGGGTGATCATGTTGCTTTAATAGTGGTTGGGCATATTGCCAGTGAAGAAGCAGGTTCACTATTCATGATCGACTGGTTGAAGGAAAAGTTTCCATCGATTAAAACGCAGTTTATCCCATCAGGAAATTCATTGTCATTTTTGTAAAATATAATAACAGCGCTGTTTAGAATAATAGAATCAAAGTGTAATTAGGATACCATGAAATCGAAAGGTTGGTCTGTAGCAATAATAGGATTAATAACTTGGATATCCTTTTTATTGACCTGTTATTCCGTTAAACAGGCGGAGTTATTGGGTCCGATTATATATTCTTCAATTTGTATCATTGCTGGAATATTATCATCAATAATTGTATATGCATCTTTTTATATTTTCAAGGACAAAAAGTACATACTTTATATTCTGATTATTTGCTGTATTGGTATACTATTCTTGGGAATAAGTTTTCATTATAACCTGATTCGATGATACCATTACATCGCAAAAATAAACTTATCTCTTCTCCAGCATTTCAATGATCTTATCCGTTTCATCCACTTCTCCTATCCTTGGAAAGATATATTGCAGACTGCGTTCATGCGCATCGGCATTCATATCTGTCATGGCATCTTTTGCGAACGTGATATTATAGGCCCTCTCACTGGCATGTCTTGCAGTGCCTTCTACTCCTATACTTGTTGCCACACCTGCTAATACAATACCGGTAATATTTCTCTTTTGCAACTCTTCATGCAATGCCGTCTCGAAAAAAGCACCCCAGGTATGTTTGGTGATAAAAATATCATTGGCTGTTGCACGACTTTTTATTTCAGGAATGATCTCTAACCAGTCACCACTGCCTGGTGGACGTAATGCTTGTTTGGCATCTTTGCGGCATTTGTTCCATGCGGCTACTCCTGAATTTACATTGACGATCACGATGGGTAATCCTACCTTATGAAAAGCATCCACCAGTTTTACGGTGTTATCAATAATACTTGCTATTGGTTTTGCTAAAGGCAATTGTACGATCCCTTTTTGTAGATCGATGATCATCAATGCGGTATTTGTATCGAGTGCAGTTACCATAGTATTTATTTATTGCAAAATTAAAAACT
>CAIMKO010000294.1 GCA_903841915.1 uncultured Chitinophagaceae bacterium
AGCCTGCCTGCCGGCAAAGGCAGGGCTCTCGAAGAGTGTTCAATGTAAAGTTCTTTAATAAATCATGTTTCGAGAACCTCAACATGACATCGCGTCTCTTAACTTAATGACATTGCCCTCCGGGGTTTTGAACTTTTGATGTAATCATATCTCAACCAAAATATCGCTTCTGTGGAGCTAAAAATTAAACAGTAAAACAATTCCGCCAACGCGTTAAATAATATTTTTATAATAATATTCATACAGAAAATAATAAACTTAACTTTAAGAATACGAGTATTTGAAATGCCGTTTAACCACCATTTTAAATAAGCTGTATTTCCGCAATAAAGTAACACCATGGAAGACGATAGCAGGATAGTAGCAAAACTGATCAACGCAGGGAAAGAATATAAATCGGGCGATACGATCATCACTGCCTTGCAAGCCAGTTCTGTAGAATTAAAATCAAAAGAACTCACATTGATCATAGGGCCTTCCGGCTCAGGAAAAACCACACTGCTTTCTCTTTTTGGGTGTGTGATCTATCCAAGTTTTGGTGAAGTATGGATAGACGGTAGGAAAGTAAATGAACTCAATGAAAAACAGCTGGCTAAAATAAGATTGGAAAAAATAGGCTTTGTCTTTCAAAAATTCAATTTGATCATTCCGCTTACAGCTCTTGAAAATGTGATGCTGCCTTTGCAATTGCAGGGTATCGGCGATAAAGAAGCCAAAAAGAAAGCCACAGAAGCCCTGGTTAAAGTGGGAATGGGCGACCGGTTAAAAAATTTATCTGCTGATCTGAGCGGAGGTCAGCAACAGCGTGTAGCTATTGCAAGAGCCCTTGTAACAGATCCTGAGATCATACTTTGCGATGAACCAACCGCTTCTTTAGACATTAAAAGTGTAAGCATTGTAATGGAAGAGCTGAAGATGCTTGCTCAACAAGGTAAGGCTGTTGCTGTAGTAACACATGATAGCCGGTTAAGACCTTTCGCGGATCGTATCATTTATGTTACTGATGGTGCTGTTACAGATAAACCTTCTGAAAATGAAATATTGCATTAATAAATTTTAGGTATGAAAAACATTTTTTACTGTCTTTTACTGATCACATTATTTACAAACTGCAGCAATAACGCCGCAAAAGAAAAAGCATTGGCCGATCAAAAAAATGCTGCATTAGTTCAAGCCCGATTAAATCAGGTGGTGGGTATTGCAAGAGTAGAACCCGAAAATGAGATCATTCAATCAGCATCACCCGTAAGTGGCATTGTAAGCAAGATCCTTAAAAAAGAAAATGATGCAGTGAAAGAAGGCGAAGCAATATTGGAAATAGATAACCGGATAGAAGCTGCCAAATGCCAACAACTATTGGATGCTGTAATGACACAGGAAGCACAAATTAAAATGGATGAAGCCGCGATTCAGGAATACCGGGCAAAATATTCAAATGCTGTTTCCGAATCAGAAAGATTGCAAAGGCTTTTGACAAAAGGTGCCGAAACACAACAAGCGGTTGATGATGCCAATACCAATCTGCAATCCTTTCAGTCAAACCTGAACAGGTTACATGCCGGCGTTGCAGTTTCTAAAAGCAAATTAGCAGAAACAAGATCAGCATTGGAAGTAGCGAAAAGAGAAAGAGATCAAAAGATCATCCGATCGCCGGTGGATGGGAAAATACTTGAAATAACTGCATTGATCGGAAGTTCGCTCGATACGAAACAATCTTTCGCACAGATTAGACCGATAGGAAAAACGATCGCTGTTTGTGAAGTGGATGAATTGTTTGCCGATAAAGTAAATGATGGGCAAAAAGCATGGATCCGGAAATTCGGATCATTGGATACGCTATCTACAGGAACCGTCTTTTTTTCTTCTTCCCTGTTAAAGAAGAAATCATTGTTTACCGATCAGGCAGGAGAAAAAGAAGACAGACGGGTAAGAGAGATCAAGATCATGCTTGACCATCCTGAAAAATTATTATTGAATTCCAGAGTGGAATGTGTGATCGATATTTCAGGCAACACTAAAAATTAAGAGGATGTTTAAGACTGCATGGAAATTCATCCGTTACGATAAAGCCAAAAGTATCGGGGTGATCATTGGCATTTTGATCAGTACTTTTTTGATTGGTCAGCAATTAGGTGTTCTTATGTTCTTGACCGGTTTGATGGAATCATTGGCCACAAACGTGAAAGCGGATATCTGGGTGATCGACAGTAAGACGAATGATGTAAACCAGTTAGGCAAATTAGACATTCGAAACCTGAGAGCGGTGCAGAGTTTATCGGGCGTAAAAGAAGCATTCCCATTATTGGTAGCAGGTGCTTCCTGTATTTATAATAATGATGCAAGTGGTGCTATCACACTCATTGGAGTTGATATTTCACAACTGAATTCAGTTTTGGATAAAAGCAAAATAATAGCAGGAAATTCCGGCGACCTTCAGATGGATGGAGCCGTGAGCGGTGAATTTTTTGAAAAGAAAAATCTTGGAGAAAATATCGATATCGGAACTGATTTTGAGATCAATGGCAAACGTGCATTTTTTGCTTTACAAACAAAGGGGTTTCGCGGATTTGGCAGTAGTTTTTGTGTTACAACGATCGAACGTGCCAGATTTTATTCTAATCAATCCCCCAATAATATCAGTGCCATATTGATAAAACTGCAGCCAGGTAG
>CAIMKO010000295.1 GCA_903841915.1 uncultured Chitinophagaceae bacterium
ATATAATCCATGTTTCAAGAGATCTTCTCGACTGCGATAAAATTCTTTTCTTACACCACTGGTATGATGACCTAATAAAGGAACTTTTGCATGTACCAAAACGGGCTTGCGCTCATTTCTTGCATAATCGATGGCCAAACTCATCGTTTCAAAACTGCGCATAAAATCACTGCCATCGCATTGCATCCTTTTCAATCCTTTAAATCCTTCCGCATAGTCGTACGCGTTCATCGCACGGATCTCTTCTGAACTTGCACTAATACTCCATTGATTATCCTGTATCAGGTAAATGATCGGCAATTGTTTCAACACAGCAAACTGTAATGCTTCACTTACTTCTCCTTCTGTAATAGCACCATCACCCATCGAACAAACAACAACAGGATTTTCTCCGTTCTCCCCTTTCTTTAAGATCTCTAAATTATGTTGTTCTAGATATTGGATGCCCTGTGCTAAACCCGTTGTAGGTATGGCTTGCATACCTGTTGCACTACTTTGATGGATAATACCCGGCTTGCCTGCTGTACGGTTACTGGGATGACAATAATAAGAACGACCTGCAGAAAAAGGGTCATCCTTTTTTGCAAGCAATTGCAGCATTAATTCATAAGGTGTGAATCCTGAAGCGATCATCATACTATCATCACGATAATAAGGACTTACCCAATCACATGACTGCAACTGTAAACCTGTTGCGATCTGAATGGCTTCATGACCGCGAGATGTTGAATGCACATACTTACAAACCTGACGGTTTGCGTCGTATGTGTCGCTCATAGCTTTGGCCGAAACCATCAGCTTGTATGCAGTTATCAATGTATCTCGGTTCAACATTTTATATACCCGGTTTTTCTTCTTTATTTAATTTCCACTTCAAACATCTTTTCCTTTTCTAAAAATCCTTCCAGCTTATCACCCACAACACATTCACCAACTCCCGCTGGTGTTCCTGTAAAAACAAGGTCTCCAATATTGAGTGAGAAATAATTCGAAATATGTGATACGATATGATCGAAAGAAAAGATCATGTCTTTACTATTTCCATCCTGCACTTTTGTCTCATTATTGAGTAAGGAAAAAATGTGTTGCTTTTTTAATAATTCAGGAGTGATATCGATCCATTTACCCACAACAGCCGAATTGTCCCAGGCTTTCGCCTTTTCCCAGGGTAATCCTTTCTTCTTTAATTCATTTTGAATATCTCTGGCAGTAAAATCGATCCCTACGGTAATTTTATTATAGTATTTATTGGCTTGACGTTCGGGAATATATTTCCCGTTTTTGCAGATATGCAGTACCAATTCTACTTCATAATGAAGTTCATTGGAAAATTCAGGATAATAGAATGGAGCATGACTCTGTAATAAAGCACTTTTTGGCTTCATGAATATTACAGGTTCCTCGGGAACAGCATTGCCTAATTCCTTTGCATGATCGCTATAATTTCGACCCACGCAGAATATTTTCATAGTTGTAGCATTAAATAGTAATTAAGCAACCTGCAACTTGTAGGGCTAAGAATAACCCGGGATTAGTTTGTATTGGTTACTTGAATTATATTTCCACTAACTATAACTGTATTAAAGCTTGTTTTATTATGTGAAGGATAAATTATTTATTGAATTCATTGCTTTTTCGATGCCCATAACCGCAAATGATTCAATGACTTCGGTGCATTTTTCTATTTTCTGCTGTACAATGGCCTGTTCTTCCGGCCACCAGCGACCCAAAACAAATTCTACCTGCATGCCTTTGGGGAAATTATTACCCGTTCCAAACCGAAGCTTTGGATAGAGATCGGTCCCTAGCGTAAGCTGAATATCTTTCAATCCATTATGACCACCTGCACTACCCGAAGGGCGAAGCCGCAATTTAGAAAGCGGTAATGCTACTTCATCCACAATGGTCAATGTATTTTCCAATGCGATCTTTTCCTTGTCCATCCAGTATTTGAAAGCCTTTCCGCTCAGGTTCATAAAAGTGGTAGGCTTGAT
>CAIMKO010000296.1 GCA_903841915.1 uncultured Chitinophagaceae bacterium
ACCAGGTTCTTTTCCAACATCGGTAATTCCAGAGCAGTAGCTTCTTCCACTTCTTTCTGAATTCCTAATATTTTTTGTTCTGTTGCTAATTCAGTATTATGAATCATTTCTTTGTATCTGCGTAAACCGGCTTTCATTACATTACCTACACTTCCTTTTTGTTTATCACATTCAACAATAGCTTTATCAACATCCTTATTCGCTAAATGAAATTGCACTTTACGGATAAATTCAGGAATGCTTCCGGTTCCTGAAGCTTTTGAAACAGTTAAAAATCTTTCGATCACGAAAGTGATAACAGTCAAAAATGCACCAATCAATAATGGTACAAGAATACCACCTTCATACATTTTAACTAATGCACCCTTTGGATTTGCATGATCAGGCCAAAACCAATGGCTTGCATCTTGATCGGGTTTCATAAAATTAGAAGGAGCTCCCAACACAAAACGCCAGATTAAATAACCTAAAACGATACAAGTAAATGGGGCAATCAATGAGATTAAATTACCACTCTTCTTCGGTTGAACAGAAGTTGATGCTTTGGGGGCAGCAGCGGCAGTTGGTTTGATGTCAGCCATGGTCAATTGATTTTTAGTTTTTAGAAATTACAATAATAAAAAATTTGTGTTTACAATTCTACTGAAAAAAGTTTTGAAAAGACAAAACAATGTTTCAGAAATTTTTAAAAGGGCTTACAAATTAAGTATTTTATCGAAAGGAACAAGCAAGTTTTCGGTACAAACACAAAAATATCTGCTAAGCTGAATACTTACTATTATTCCATCAGTGATGACACTAAATTTACACCCAATTGCAGGCAAAGTAGTGAATATTTCAATGCAGCCAATCAGAATCAAAATAAAAAATCTTTATCTTTTAATAACGCTTGTTAGCTTTCCTAATATCATATGCATTAATGGTTTAACTTTTATTTGCCGGCATTTCGGGATAATATTGCTTAACACAATAAAGCCATAAAAAAGCCCTATAACAAACGATTGCGGGCTTGGCGTACCTTTGTTTAAAGTATATAAATAATGAGATCCTTTTTACTATTTTTCCTGACCTTTTTTATTTCAGCTGCTTTTTCACAGAATAAAATCTTTTTATCAGGAACTTTAAAAGACAGCATTTCTAACCAACCATTGTTGTTTGCCAGTATTACGAATGTGAATACCCGGCAAACCGTTTTGTCTGATAAAAATGGGATCTTCAAAATCGCTGTTTCACAAAATCAATTATTGTCCTTCGCTTCCGTAGGCTACAATTTCGATACTGTTTTTATCAATGAAAAAGTTTTGCAAAAAGACACACTGCATATATTACTAACCCCTCTGACAAGAAGTTTGGCAGAAGTAACAGTTTACAGCAATATGAAGCTTTCGGCTTACCAGTCGGACAGTTCGAAAAGAAGAAAGGAGTTTTTTCAAACTATTAGCGATCATACACTTCCTGTTTTTTCTGATGGGAATTCGGGTTCCGGAATCGGTCTTAATCTGGATCGTTTTTACGGGAGGGAAAAAAGGAAAAAGAAGGCTATTGAATTGTTCGACCAGATAGAACAGGAGCAATATATCAATTATCGGTTCACTGCAGCTTTAGTAAGCAAATACGCTACCCTTTCTACCGATTCTTTAAGTCTATTCATTCAACAATACAGACCACCCTATAATTGGCTTCGCAAACACACAGAAGAGGAAGATGTGCTCTACTATATCAACGATAAATTGAAATTGTTCTTTAAGCGCAAGGAAAACTGATCATTCGTAACGCAAAGCATTGATAGGATTTAATTTTGCAGCTTTCATTGCAGGATAAATACCCGCTGCCAACCCTACCAGAGAACATATCACGATACCCCCTATCACCCAGGCCCAAGGCACCACAAATCCCGTATTCATAAACGAGGCAAATAGATTGCCTACCAGTACTCCTAAAATAATTCCGCATAAAGCCCCCATCAAACTGATGATCATACTTTCAAATAAGAACTGCTGCCTTACATTTCTGCTTTTCCCGCCAATGGCCTTTATCAATCCCACTTCTCTTGTTCTTTCATTTACTGCCACCAGCATGATATTCATTAAACCAATGGCCGCACCAATCAAAGTGATCATTCCAATGGCACCGGCAGAACCTGTAATACCACTTAATAATGAAATAAACAATTCGGCGAACTTGTCACTTTTTTCGATCACGAAATTATCGGCATCTGTTGGCTGCAATTTTCTAACAGCCCGGAAAACGGAAGTGCTTTCGCCAACAGCTGGATCAAGTTGCGTAACATTATCTACCATGATGCCTATCAGAAAAGACTTGGCTGCATTCTGTAATCGTCTTGCATTATTGTAGGAAGTGATTATAACATCATCCTGGCGAAGCATGGCACTGGAGCCTTTGCTTTTCAGCAAGCCTATTACACGATAAGGCATCCCACCAACACGTATGATTTTATCAATGCATTTTTCAGGGTTATTTCCAAACAATTTTGCTGCCACATTATTTCCGATCAAACAAACACTTCTTCCGCTTCTAACGTCTAAATTATTGAGGTTTCTTCCTTCCGCAATAGTGAATGCATTCACAGGTATATAATTTTCATCGCCACCCCAAATATTTACAACGGGATTTGTTTTTTTGTCTTTATACCGGCATTCCTGACTGCCAGGTCCGCGCAAATAGATACTTACCTGTGCAGGAAATTTAAAATTCTCTTTAAAATATTCTGCATCGTTTTTAACAATGTATTTGTTGAGGTTTGACTTTTTTTCTTTCTTGCCGCGCTGTGTTTTAGTAACCTGATCGCCTCTTCCTCCAAAATGAACATTTGATTCTTTGAAGCGGATACTGAAAGCATTCGCACCCATAGACGAAAAACTCTCTTTCAGGCTTTGATTCATCGCCTGAATAGCGGTGATGATACCGATCAACGCCATAATACCAAAGGCAATAATGGCTACGGTAATACCTGTGCGGAGTTTATTTCCTTTTACAGTTCTGAAGGCTAATTGAAAAGAATCTAAGGTCGTCATGCAAATATTTTATTCGTCAACTGAATAAAGATAAATGAGATTCCTAAATACATTAAAAGAAAATGATAAGGGGAATATTTTAAGGATGGAAATCAACGAACACCTCTTTTCTGCTAGAAATAGAACCAATTCAGCAAGAAAGAAGGATTGATTCCGATTAGAATGATCAGCACTGCCATCACCACCAATCCGGCCTTGAATGTAGTATTGATCTCTGCCGTTTCGGCCTCCCCTTCCTTAAAATACATGGCCTGAATGACCCGGAAATAATAATAAACACTGACAGCTGCAAATAAAACAGCAACAATAACAAGCCACAATACAGCATGTCCGTTACTCTTTAAAGCGGAGGCCAGCATATAATATTTCGCGAAGAATCCTGCAGTTAAAGGAATGCCTGCCAACGATAATAAAAACACTGTATTGGCAGCTGCAACCAGGGGTTGTTTTTTGGCCAGACCGTTATATCCGTCAAATGTATAATCCTTCATCTTGATAAGGATCGCGAAAATACCTATCGTTGCAATACTGTAAGCTGCAGAGTACAATAAAATACCTTCCGAACTCAGGTCATTGTTACCATACAGGGCAAACAACATAAAGCCCGCCTGAGCAATACTTGAATAAGCAAGCATTCTTTTTACACTTTGCTGAAATACTGCTGTAATATTTCCAACCAGTAAAGTGGCAATGATTATGGTGGGCAAAATGATGGAAGAAGATGGCCCCAGGTCTACCATTCGTATACTGAACAATTTTATGAAAGCAATAAATCCGGCTGCTTTAACAATAGTCGCCATAAATGAAGTGAATACACTGGGCGCTCCGTCGTATACATCGGGTGTCCAGAAATGAAAGGGGGCTGCTGATACTTTAAATGACAGGGATATGAATATCAGTAATAATCCCAATGGGGCTAATATCCCGTAATTATAAGAAGTAGCAACAGAATTGCTTGTAACACGAACAGACTCAATATTGAAATTTCCTGAAGCCCCGTATAATAAAGTAATGCCCATTAAAAGGATACCCGTTGAAAAACAGCCCATCAAAAAATATTTTAAAGAAGCTTCATTGCTCTTTAAATTCTTTTTATCGGAACCGGTGAGTATGTATAATGGAATAGACATGATCTCTATACCAAGAAACAGCATCAGCAATGTATTATATGAGGATAAGATGGATATTCCGCAGAGTGTGAAGAATATCAATGCAAAAGATTCTGCAGGATAATTGCCAACTTTCACAACATCACTTCCGCTTAAGACTGCATATAATAAAGTCGCAGTGATCGCTATAGTATTGAAAAATAATCCGAACTTATCAAAACGCAGCATATTATGAGTGTCGATATTGAAGCTGTAAATAGTGTAAGTGTTCAATAAATTACCTATCAACAGGATCAATAATCCTGCAATGGCA
>CAIMKO010000297.1 GCA_903841915.1 uncultured Chitinophagaceae bacterium
ATGCTGGACCTGAAAATAAGCGGACAATCCGTTGCCTGTTTAATGACATGCTATCTGGATTATTCTAAATCAGGAAAAGTAGAAATGCTTTCCGGTTCTTATACCAGCCAAAATTCAGAACAAAAAACAGATTGCGGCAGTGGAAGCATCTATCTGGAAAAAGTGAAAACAACAGATTTCGAAAAAGAGCCTTTCTTATTAAAGAAAGCAAATACAAAACCCGGTTCCACAACTTCTAAAAAAGACAGCCTTTCGAATAAACCGCCTACCATTACGATCGAAAAAAAGCCAGCCACTTCTGCGAATACAAAAGCTGTGCCTGCTAAATCTGCTGCCAAACCTAACAGCATTACAAGTAAACCAGCAGTTAAACCCGGTGCCGAAGCATTTATCGTTCCTAAAAAACAACCCACAAAAAAGGACAGCGTTATTGCACAAAAGATAACCCCGATCGCTGTAGATACCATCAGGAAACTAGAAAGACCGATCACTAAAAATATCATTGTTCCTGTTCCAAAAGTCTTAAAAGAAAGATCGAATAGTTTGGTGAGAACGATCGAGATCGATGAAAAACAAGTACAGATCGACTATTATGATAACGGAGAAATAGATAATGATACGATAACTGTTTATCATAATAATGAACTCGCTATCAATCACGGCAGATTAAGCAATACAGCCATCACTTTAAAAATACAATTGGATGAAGCTCATCCGCTTCATGAGATCATTACTGTTGCAGATAATCTGGGAGATGTTCCGCCAAATACTGCCTTGATGGTCATTACTACCCCCAACAGAAAAAGATATGAAGTCTTCATTACTTCAGATGAAAAGACAAATGCAAAGGTGATTCTGGAATATAAACCGAAAGATGCGGTTAAAGTTCATTAGTTAATTTCTTCCTAAAATCGATCGTATCTGTTATTGACCCGCAGCCGGGCATTTTCTTTGGCGAGTATGGGTTCTTTATATCCGCTGAATTATTTAACCAGCTGGCTCCGGTATTTTCAAAAGCGGTATTGCAAAGAATACGATAAACAGGTTCTTTATCATATTGCACAGCCCTGATCAGGTCATACAATTGTTCGCTTAAGGTATAAAACGATTTACGCTTATTCTCTAATGTATTCTCTCCTAGTAAGCCTTGTAATTCACCTGACATGTTTTCGGAAGTAGTCTTTGCAAAAGCAACAATATTGCTGTCTGCCCTGAACTGATCAAAATGCAAACTGTCCGCATCAGTTAGTAAGGCCCTCGAATATTTATTGATCATGCTGTCATTCTCCGTGATAAAATTGTCCTTTACACTATAATAATCACTCATCAGATTGGCAAATTCCTCATTAAATCCGGGGTTCGCGCTGATATGCTTGGGTTCGTTTGTTGCTGTATTTGTCTGACCCTCTTTATCCCCGCAACTATAGGCTGTCAGGGCTGTTAATAGAGCGCAAACAAATAATTTTTTCATATAATGTCAATTGTTTCTCAAAAGTAAAACAAAAAATGCTGCTCATCCAATTACCTTTGCAGCGAAAAAATTTTAAAGAAACATGTTGATCGGCTTACAAAACCTGACATTTGAATTTGGTTCGAGATTGATCGTTGAAGATGCTACCTGGCATATTAACCCAGGAGAAAGAATAGGATTGATCGGATATAACGGAACAGGGAAATCTACGCTGCTAAAGGTTTTGGTGGGAGAATACCTTCCAGCCAAGGGCACAGTTGAAAAAGGCAGAGATACTACTATCGGTTATCTGCACCAGGATCTGTTGAGTTTTGATACGAATGATTCTATCCTCGAAGTGGCGATGGGCGCTTTCGAAAAAGTGAAACAACTGGAAAAAGAAATAGAATTATTGGGAATGGAGTTGGAAGAGACCTCTGATGAAAAGTTGTTGCACGATTATTCCGATAAGCTGCACGAATTGGAAATGCTGGGAGGATATACGATCCATCACCGTACCGAAGAAGTATTGCAGGGACTCGGATTTGCAAATGAAGATCTTACAAGACCCTATAAAGAATTCAGCGGTGGATGGAGAATGCGTGTTCTCTTGGCCAAGATGATCTTACAGCAACCGGATGTTTTATTAATGGATGAACCTACCAACCACTTGGATCTCCCTTCCATCGAATGGCTGGAAAAATATTTAAGACATTATCAGGGAAGTGTGGTGATCGTTAGTCACGATAAATTTTTCCTGAACAGAATGGTGAATAAGATCGTTGAATTGTATCAGCAGCAACTGCATATCTATACCGGCGATTACGAATATTATGAACGTGAAAAAGAAGTGAGGGTCGAATTGCAGCAAAAAGCTTACGAGAATCAACAGGATTATATCCGTCAGCAGGAAAGATTTATCGAACGTTTCAAAGCCAAAGCCAGTAAGGCTGCAGCAGCTCAAAGTGTGATGAAACGATTGGATAAGATCGATCGTATCGAGAATGTAGAGATCGAAAGACCCAATATCAAGATCAATTTTCAGGTAGATAAACAACCCGGCAGGATCATTTGTGAACTGAAACATATTTCAAAGAGTTTCGGCAATATTGAAATATTAAAAAATACGAGCATAGAAATTGACCGCGGTGATAAGATCGCTTTGATAGGTGCCAACGGAAAGGGTAAATCAACTTTATTGAGAATTGTGGCAGGTACTGAAAAATATGAAGGACATAGAAACTGGGGTCATAATGTAGAAGAAAGCTTCTATGCACAACATCAGTTGGAAGCACTGAATGTAAACAACACCATTCTCGATGAAATGAAAGAATGCGGTAGCAATAAAACAGAACTGGAACTACGCAGTTTAATGGGTTGCTTTTTATTCAGTGGAGATGATACGGATAAAAGAATCAAAGTATTAAGTGGAGGTGAAAAAGCGCGTGTGGCTTTGGCTAAGGTAATTGTTAGCAAAAGTAATTTCCTGTTGCTGGATGAACCTACGAATCACTTGGATATGCATTCGGTAGAATTGCTGGCAGATGCATTGAATAAATACGAAGGAAGCTTTTTACTGGTAAGCCATGATCGTTTCTTTATTTCCAAAACAGCCAATAAGATCTGGGAGATCGTTGATCATGAGATCAAAGAATTTAAAGGTACTTATCTGGAATGGGTTGAATGGAAAGAAAGAATGGCAAAGCAAAAGAATGCCAAAGTAAAGCAGGAAGACACGGATAATAAGAAACAAGAGACAAGTAACAAGAAGCAAGAATCAAGAGACAAGAATCAAGAGACAAGTAACAAGGACCAAGCTGCAAGGAACAAGGAACAAGAATCAGGGAGCAAGAATCAAGCGACAAGTAACAAGCGGCATGAGCAGGTTTCAAATCATTCCGCTACAGCTGTTAAGGGTAAAGAATTACAAAAACTGCAGAAGCAGTTTCAAAAACTAGAAGAAGAGATCGCAAAAATCAATCAGCAAAAGACACAAATTGAATCTGATCTTTCAAATCCCGATAGTTATAAAGAAGCCAATAAGTTTTCTCAATTGGAGAAGAGTTATAGCACTGTTCAGGAACAATTAAAAACAGCCAATACGCAATACGAACAACTGTTTGAGAAGATCATGGAACTTGAGAATGATCAGTAAGCAAAACTAAAATCGATCACATACTCATCGCCGCAGTTGGTGTTTTTCACCAACTGTTTTTAATGTTTTTGTATATTGGTCCAAAGACCAACATCGGCGGATGCTCAGTAAGCAAAACTAAAATCGATCACA
>CAIMKO010000298.1 GCA_903841915.1 uncultured Chitinophagaceae bacterium
AGACTTTGAGATAGGACAATTCACTTCTGCATCTTTAACCGCTGCATTAAATTGTTCTTTACTGATGCCGGGTACTTTTGCTTCTAAGATTAAATGTGATAAAGTAATGACACCATCACCCAAAGTGATTTCACATTTTGTGGTCAATGTTTCAGGTGTAAACCCTAAAGCACCCAGCACGAATGACAGTTTCATAGTGAAGCATCCTGCATGTGCTGCTGCAATTAATTCTTCAGGATTAGTTCCAACACCCTGTTCAAATCGAGACAGGTAGGAATATTGTGTTTGATCAAGGGTTGTGCTTTGTGTGGTAAGGTGACCATTGCCTGTTTTACCGGGGCCGTTCCAAACGGCAGTTGCATTGCGTACCATAGTTTTATTATTTATTTGTAAGCAAATTTATACATTACTGCGCTTTATCTTTGAAAGCAATCAGAAAATTACGCAAATCGTGAACCCAACTGAAATATTTGACCAATTCATAACGGGAATGCAACAAACATCCTGGTTGGAATATATCGGTGTGTTTTGCGGTATCGGCAGCGTTTGGTTCAGCAAGAAAGAAAATATTTTAGTGTATCCCGTGGGATTGATCAATACCATTTTATACATCTACATCAGCATCAAGGGTAAATTATTCGGCGAAGCAAGTGTGAACCTGTATTACACGGTAATGAGTATTTATGGATGGATCTTGTGGTCGAAGAAGGATGTGGTTAAACATGAAGTTGTTCTGCACATTACATTCAGTACTAAAAAAGAATGGCTGCAACAATTACTATTCTTTGCTGTTTTTTACGTTGCTATTTTCTTTTCACTTACCTGGTTGAAAAATACATTTGCTCCGGCTGCCATACCATGGGCCGATGCTTTTGCAAGCGCAACGGCATATACTGGAATGTGGTTGATGGCAAAGAAAAAAATAGAAAGTTGGATCTGGTGGATCGCAACAAATTGCGCATCTATCCCTTTATATTTTATCAAGGGCTATGTTTTTACAAGCGTCCAATTTGTTATTTTATTGATTCTGGCTTTTGCGGGATTATTTGAATGGATCAAAAAAAGAAGACAATTAAATACAGCATAATCATGGCATCATACTGTGAAGCAATCCATACAATGAAAGAAGATGATCGCAATCTTCACAAGATATATCACGATACACAATACGGTTTCCCTATAGAAACAGACAATGAACTATTTTGCAGATTGATACTGGAGATCAATCAAGCGGGACTTAGCTGGACAACGATATTAAAGAAGCAGGAAACGTTCAGAAAAGCATACCACAAGTTTAATATTAAAAAAGTCGCATCTTATCAGGACAAAGATTTTAACAGATTGATGAATGATGCAGGCATTATACGTAATCGTCTAAAAATAAATGCAGCAATAGAAAACGCAAAGACCATTCTGCAAATACAAAAGCAATTCGGCTCATTTAAAAAATGGCTGGACCAGCATCATCCGAAAACAAAAGACGAGTGGACCAAATTATTTAAAACCACTTTTCGTTTTACCGGCGGGGAAATTGTCAATGAATTTTTGATGAGTACAGGATATTTGCCGGGAGCACATATAGAAACATGCCCCGTTTATAAAAAACTGAAGAAAGCAAAAACTGCATGGAAAAACAAGCCATAAAAAAGATTGTTGTGATAGGTCCTGAATCAACAGGAAAAAGTACACTTTGCGAACTATTGGCACAGCAATACGAAATGCAGTGGTGTCCGGAGTTTGCAAGAGAATATTTGATCACCAACGGAAAGGAATATGATTATGAAGAACTACTGACGATTGCAAAAGGGCAGATAGCTTTGGAAGAAGAATATTTGTCAATGGTCAAGAACGAATGGGTAAAAACGATGGAAAATATCTATGTAAATAAAATTTCTCAAAGGGCAATTCATCATCCGCCCCTGCTTTTTATTGATACGGATATGTATGTGATGAAAGTGTGGGGTGAATACGTTTTTGGTAAATGCCATCAATTTATTCTCAATGAAATTGTCAGCAGAAAATATGATCTTTATCTGCTTTGCGATATTGACCTTCCTTGGATTAAGGATGATCTGCGCGAATATCCAGAAGAAGAACCGCGGAGAGAATTATATCGTATTTACAAAGACTTGCTCATTAATCAACAAACCGACTGGGTTGAAATTAGCGGAAGCTATGAGGAACGATTGCAAAAAGGAATAGAAGCGGTCAATAAAATTTTATAAGAAAAGAGCTATACAATTAGACTAAGCAGTAAAACACCGATCAGTCCTACAACAGAAACAATGGTTTCCATGATGGACCACGAACGGATAGTATCTTTTACAGAAAGATTAAAATACTCCTTGAACATCCAGAAGCCGATATCATTCACATGAGAGAACATCAAACTTCCCGCACCGATCGATAAAACCATTAAACTTGGATTGATGCCTGTTTGATGCATCATCGGCAAAATAATTCCCGCTGTTGTTATTCCTGCAACTGTAGATGATCCCACGCAAATCCGAATGATAGCCGCAATTAACCAGGCCAGGATCAATGGTTGTAAATGCAGTCCTAGTAAGGCATTTGCCACCCCATTGCTCACGCCGCTGTCGGCTAATATTTGTTTAAAAGCACCCGCCCCGCCAAAGATCAATAAGATCATGGCAATGTCTTTGACAGACTCTGCATAATCGTTCATCAGTTCTTTCATCGTCCTTCCGGATCTAAAGCCAATGATGCAGGTTGCGGCAATTAAAGCGAACAGCATTAAAACCGAAGGCTCATTCACAAATGCACAAATGGAAATTATAGTTTGATCAGGAAACAATATGGGCAATAAAGAAGCAACAGTAATCAATAAAATGGGCAATAAGGCAACAGAGAAACTACTGAAAGCTGATGGTAATTTATCCGGTGCCATTTCTTTCGATTGAAATGTTTGTAAGGAAGAAGAAGTAATGTTTTTTAGTGTAGAAGAATACAATGGCCCGGCGATTATTATCGCAGGAATGGCAATGCAAATACCATAGAGCAATGTTGTTCCCATATTTGCATGAAACTGCATCACTAATGCTGACGGCGCAGGGTGCGGGGGCAAAAAACCATGAGTGACAGATAAAGAAGCAAGCATCGGCAATCCAACATAAACCGCAGGCAGTTTATATTTATACACTACAGAAAAGATAAGCGGTATCATGAGTACAAAAGCAACGGGATAAAACAATGGGATGCCTACGATAAATCCGGTTAATGCCAACGCCCACTGAATATTTTTTATGCCGGAAATATTCATCATCACCGAAGCGATCTTTTGCGCAGCACCGGTTTCTGCAACCAACTTTCCGAGCATGGCACCCAATGAAACAATGATCGCCAAAGAGCCCAAAGTATCACCCATTCCTTTTTGAATAGAGCCTGTTATTTTTTCAACAGGCATTTTTAATAATAGCCCGGTAATGATCGCAATCATTAAAAAGGAAAGAAAAGGATTGACCTTACCCCAGGAAATGAGCAACACTAAACCTATAATGCAACACAATACGATTAATAATGACATCCCGATTATTTTGATATGAAATGCTGTGAACAGAACTAAATTGTCTTAAATGTACTTTCTCTTTTTGAAAGATAGATAAATGCTGTTTCATAAATCTTCCGTGAACGGATGAAAAGAACTAGTTTTAAGTTCAATTTTTAGTTATGGCTGCGCAACAAATTGCTATGATCGGATTGGGGAAAATGGGTTTTAATCTTGCCTTGAATTTAAAACAAAAAGGACTGGAGGTCATTGCTTTTGATACCAATCAACAATTACGGAAAGAGATCTCAAAACAAGAAATTATTACAGCAGAGTCACTAAAAGACACATGCAGCAAGTTCTCTTTGCAAAAGATCATCTGGTTAATGGTCCCTTCAGGAGAAACAGTCGATAAAGTGATTGAAGAGTTGTTACCCTATTTACAAGAGAACGATATCATTATTGATGGCGGTAATTCTTTTTATAAAGACTCCGTTCGTAGATATGCATATCTAAAACAAAGAAAGATCCATTTTTTGGATTGTGGAACAAGCGGGGGACAGGATGCTGCATTAAATGGCGCTTGTACCATGATCGGTGGCGATAAAGATATTTATGAATCAATTCAAAATGTATTTGATAAGATCTCTGTGGCAAATGGTTCATTATATGCCGGAAAAGCCGGAAGCGGGCATTTTATAAAAATGATACACAACGGAATTGAATATGGAATGATGCAGTCAATTGCCGAAGGATTTGAAGTGCTGCAAAGGTCTGATTATGATGCTGACTTTGAGAAAGTGGCAACACTATTTAATCATGGTTCCGTGATACGCGGCTGGTTGATGGAATTGACTCAATCGGCATTTTCAAAAGATGCAAAATTAGAAACGATCAAAGGTGTGATGCATTCTTCCGGTGAAGGAAAATGGACCATGGAAACAGCACTGGAACTGGGTGTTCCAACACCGGTGATCGCATTGTCGGTAATGATGCGCTATCGTTCACAAACAGAAGATACTTTTTCGGGAAAGATCGTAGCGGCATTGCGCAATGAGTTCGGCGGACACGCTGTTGAGAAAAAATAATTCATGCAATATTATCTTGGTGTAGATATCGGAACCACATCTGTTAAAGCAGTAGCATTTGATGCAGCAGGAAAACTGTTATTAAAACAGGCTGCTGTAAATACAACAATCCACCCAAAAGAAAATTACAGCGAACAGGATCCGGAAGAAGTTTTTGCTGCCGCGATCTTTTGTATTGATACAGTCATAGCTCAATTAAAATACAATCCTCAATTTATCAGCTTCAGCGCAGCCATGCATAGTTTAATTGCTGTTGACGGGAAGGGAAAAGCATTGACCAATTGTATTTTATGGTCCGATAACCGCTCTGCAGGAGTAGCGTCTGCATTACATTTAAAAGGATCTGCAAAAAACATCTATCAGCTTTCCGGCGTTCCGGTTCACGCCATGTCTCCATTGTGCAAGATCATTTGGTTAAAAGAAAATGAACCTGAGCTGTTTAAACAAACCAATAAATTCATCGGCATCAAAGAATTTATTTTTTATAAACTCTTTCACGAATACGTTATTGATTCAAGTATTGCATCTGCAACGGGATTAATGAATACCCATACCGTGGATTGGGATGAAGAAATACTAATGATAGCGGGGATCGATGCATCAAAACTCTCAAGGATCGTTTCTGTTCATCATACAATATTGTTGAAAGAGCTGACATATATGATTGGTGCAAGTGATGGTGCGTTGGCCAATCTGGCGATGAATGCAGTAGAAGAAAAGGTGATGGCTATCACCATTGGTACCAGTGCGGCAGCAAGAGTTACAGTTCGGCAACCGTGTCTTGATGAGCAAATGCGTTTATTCTGTTATCATCTCAATGAAAAATTATTTATTAAAGGAGGAGCATCTAATAATGGCGCCATTGTTTTGGACTGGCTGAAAGAAAAAATATTCGAGACCAATGAAACAATTGATGAATTACTACAAGCGGCATCAACTGTATCTATTGGATCTGAAGGATTGATCTTCCTCCCCTATATCTTCGGAGAAAGGGCGCCGTTGTGGAATAGCAATGCCAAAGCTGATTTTATCGGATTACGCGCCCACCATACAAAAGCACACCTGATCCGGGCGGCAATGGAAGGCGTATTATTTAATTTGTTGCTGATAGGAAATATATTGAATGAAAAAAAGACAATCACTACTATACATGCCGGTGGTGGTTTTGCAATGAACCCTTTATGGGTTCAAATGTTGGCGGATATATTTAATTTACCCGTTAAGATTTTTGATACGAACGAAAGTTCGGCTCTGGGTGCGGTTATGTTGGGTGCCGAGTTTACGACAGAACCGAACATTATTTATCTGCCGAATAAGATCAATCACGAACGCTATGCAAAACAATTTGAACGATTTTCCCAATTGGCTTTAAAGAGCTGAATTATTTTATAACAGCCTGCACATCTTTGTCGTCCTCAATACTATTCATTTCTTTAAGAATTTGCGGATATCGCCAAGCGACTCTTCTGCTTTCAGGAACAACAGAAAACTTTTTAGGATTGGGCAAGCAGGCAATAATTTTTGCAGCTTCTTCTCTCGATAAATTCTTAGCGTGTTTATGAAAATAATGTTGTGCCGCGGCTTCAATGCCAAATATGCCCGGTCCCATTTCAATGGTGTTGAGATAGACTTCCAAGATCCTTTTTTTATTCCAAACTAATTCTGTTAATCCCGTAAAATAAAATTCAAATCCTTTACGAACATATCTTAATACTCCCTTTCCCTGCCATAAAAAAACATTCTTGGCTGTTTGTTGTGAAATGGTACTGGCCGCACCACCTAGTGCTATTCTTGTTTTCCTGTTTTTCTTTTTTGGATTAAAACTTTTTTTCATCGCATCAATATCAAATCCCCAATGATCGGGAAATGTTTGGTCTTCACTTGCAATGGCCGCCAGTTTTACATTGTACGAAATATCATTCCAGCCCACATAATCCCTTTTTAACCCGTAAGAAAAGGAATTAGAGATTTGCGTAATGGTAATAGGAGGCATCAGCCAACGGCAAATAAGAAGGTATAAAAAAGACGAAATGAATGCAAAAAGAAAAAGTCTTTTTGTAAATCGCCAAACTCTTTTTAGAAAAGATCCTTTTTGAGTAGATTGTTTTGCCATAACGGCAAGATATTATTTATTGTCTGTTAGATGAATGATCTGGAGCTGATATTTTTTTCCAATAGTGATTTGTGAGGGATGCGACCACTGAAGTACTTTTCCAACTAAAAATACACCGGCAGCAACTGCTACATTGGTTAAATTCTGTGCAGCAAAGAATGGATCATGTTGAATGATACTGTTAGCGATATTTAAAAATATATAAGCGCCACCAACAGCCTGAAAAAAAATACCGTTATCAATGATGGAAACATGTTTTTCTTTATAAGGTAAAGCAACAATTTCTTGGAAATGAAATTTCAGCACACCCAAATTCAACAATTGATAAGCAGGTGTTCCCCAAATAGTAAGGTAGCCTTGTTCTTTTTGTTGCTCAATAAAAATGCTGTCGTTAATAATCTTAATGATCGGTCCCTCCAGCCATTGTCCATTATCTAATTGAAACTTAATATGACTACCCGGAAAAAATGTTTGAATGGTCCTGTCTTTCTTCTTCAACACCAAAAAATCTGATGTTTGAGAAAATGAAACAAATGAAAGCTGCAAAAAAATAAGGAAGAAAGGCAATTTCATTATAGGAAAGATAGAAAGATGCAACGACGTGATCCGCAAATGCTTCGTTAAATTAATGCAGTTTATCACCAAATTCCAGTGTACCCCAGATGAGCGCTAATCCGAAACCCATTAGGATCAGTCCTGAAATTTTATTGAGGATATGAATATTATGAGGGGTTAATTTTTGCCGGATACTGCCTGCCAAAAGAACTTTGGCAATATCTGTTGACAGTACAAAAACCAAACAGGTACTAAACATAATGAGGCGGTAAGTAAAAGACAAGCCAACAACTGAAGTGGCTATCACCAACCAAAAACCAATTACACCGGGGTTTAAGGAATTCATGAAATAACCGGATAAAAAAGTTTTTATATAATCACGCCCCGTCATTTTTATTTCCTGTTTGCCATCTTCGTTGATGCTGACTTTTTTAAAGAACAAGACATAAATGCCGATGCCAATTAATAAAATGCTACCGCCAATACCAATTGTTTTTTTATATTCTAAAAGATATCTGAATAATTCAGTAAACAACTGGCTAACCAAAACCAGTGTTATATCGCTGGCGCTAACACCTGCAACAAAAGTAAAACCGCCCTTATGCCCGTTATTGATACTTTGTTTGATGATGGAAAAAATGATCGGACCTACCGAAATGGCCAACATGATGCCTAAAAGAATTCCTTTGATAAACGGTGCGATCATGAAAACGGAATGATGCTGTTATTTAAAAATCTTATTGTGCGCTGATGAATTCTCCTTTTAAAAAAAGTTGCCAATCTTCCAGCATTTTACCTTTTAAAACTCGGGGAAATTTATGTTGGCCACCTATTTTTCCTTTGGCTGTCATGAAATCCATGAATTGTTGCTCGGTCAACACATCTAATAAAACAGTTTTTAATGCACTTTTCCTTTCAACT
>CAIMKO010000299.1 GCA_903841915.1 uncultured Chitinophagaceae bacterium
GCATTCAGGAATTTTGCTTCCTTGGCAGTAAGAAATATCGCGATCCGAAATGCAAATATTCACAAGACAAAAGTATTGGAAGTATTGAATTAGCAAGCCTTTTGAAATGCTATTTGGCTCTGCTTGCGACGCACTCTTATACCACAGAAATCATATTGAATTTAAAGATTCGTTTTATAGCGAATCTTTTTTATTTCTTTGTTTATCTTCAACCCATGTATAACCTTTCTTACTTTAAAGAAAATAATGCTGATGTTGTAATTGATTTTATGAAACAACATCCATTTGCCATGCTGATAGCCGTGGATGCAGAAAACAAACCAGTTGCTACACAAGTACCCGTATTATTAAAAGAACGGGATGGTGTAATGTATTTGCAGGCACATATTATGCGCCAAACAGATCATTACAAAGCATTGCTGCAAAACAAAAATGTGTTGGTTGTTTTCAGCGGCGCACATACTTATGTCAGTGCTAGTTTTTATGAAAATAAACAGCAGGCTTCTACATGGAATTATATGAGCGTTCATGCAAAAGGTGAACTGCGTTTTCTGGATGATGTACAATTATTGCAAATGCTAAGCGAACTGACTGCTCATTTTGAAAATAATGATGATTCTCCGGCATCCTACAAACATATGCCGGAAGAGTATGTGCAGCGTTTAATCAAAGCCATCATTGCATTTGAAATAAAAGTGGATTCGCTGGAACATGTTTTTAAACTCAGTCAGAATAAAGAAGAAAAAACCTATAATAATATCGTGAGCAGTTTACAAACAGGCGATGCAGAACAACAGATCGTTGCTGCAGAAATGCAAAAAAGAAAAGATAAAATCTTTAAGAAATGAAAAAAACAATTGCTATAATAAGTTTACTATTAATTATAAGTTGTATGAATAGCAGAAAGCTTAATAGCTCCCCTTTAGGGGTTGGTGGTTTCGACTTCGAAGGTCATCGAGGTTGCCGTGGATTAATGCCGGAGAATACGATTCCTGCATTTATGAAAGCCATTGATCTGCAGGTAACTACTTTGGAAATGGATGCCGTGATCACAAAAGACAAACAGGTCATTATTAGTCATGAACCTTTTTTCAATCATGAAATAACCACGAAAGCTGATGGCAGTTATGTAAAAGAGCAAGATGAGAAATCATTGAATATTTATGAAATGACCTATGCTCAAACGCAAACATTTGATGTTGGCTTAAAGCCACACCCTCGTTTTCCTGATCAACAGAAATTAAGGGTGCAGAAGCCCAGACTGGCTGATGTGATCGATAGCGCAGAAGCTTATGCAGGTTCACATTCATTTAGACCCATTCAATATAATATTGAAACAAAATCGCAACCCGCAACAGATGGGATCTATCATCCAAAGCCGGATGAGTTTGTAGAATTAATTATGGCTGTGATCAAAGAAAAGAAAGTGGAAGAACGTGTGATCATTCAATCCTTTGATATTCGCACATTGCAATATTTGCACGAACATTATCCAACTATCAAATCAGCTTATTTATTTGAACCGCCATCCGATAGATCTTTTGCAGAAAGATTAAAAGAGCTGGGGTTTATTCCAACTATTTATTCTCCCGATCATACAACGGTAACAGTATTATTGGTAAAACAATGTAAGGAGTTGGGAATAAAATTAATTCCTTGGACGATCAATGACCTGAGCAGGATGAAAGAATTAAAGCAAATGGGTGTGGATGGAATGATCTCCGATTTTCCTGATCTCTATGCTGCATTAAGGTCTGCAAAATAGTTTTATAAAGAATTACTTGGAACAAGAATAGGTTCAACCCAAACCTCTTTCATGCTGTCTTTGTCTAAGAGGCATGCAAGCATTCTGTCAAAGGAAACCATCCCTAATTTATAACCACTGGTTTCTACATAAGTGATCTTGGGATTATACATATTAGGTATAAAACCATTGCTGATACTGATAATGGATATTTCTTCCGGCACTTTAATATTCATTTCATGAATAGCTTCCATTACACCTATTAAAATCAGGTCGCCCATGCAAAAAATAGCATCGGGCCTTTCTTTCTTTTTTAACGCCGCTAATGTTACAACCCTTGATGGAGCTGAGTTTTCAGGGAAATGAATGTCCAACTTTGTTTTGGGAGCTTTTTTCTGGTAGGTTTCTCTGAAAGA
>CAIMKO010000300.1 GCA_903841915.1 uncultured Chitinophagaceae bacterium
CTTAGTAACCACATTTGGTGCAGGATTTGGTTTTCTTGCCTATTTGATCCTTTGGATCGCAGCTCCCAGTAGCGCATCCAAAGTGATCGGCTCACAGCGTAAACGTTTGTTTCGTGATCCCGAAGAAAAAATAGTTGCAGGTGTGTGCAGTGGGTTGGCACAATACTTTAATATCAGTGTATGGATCCCCAGATTATTATTCTTAATTCCATTCATCAGTTTCGTATTTCGTTCAACACATTGGGATTGGTGGGGCTTTCCGCACTTTTTAAGTCTATCATTTAGTCCGGGATCTCTGTTCATCTATATCATTTTCTGGTTAGTGATACCTGAAGCAAAAAGCACATCAGATAAATTAGAAATGAAAGGTGAAAAAGTGGATCTGAATAATATCAAGAACACCATTCAGGGCGATATGGAAGGATTTAAGGAACGTGCAGAAAAATTTGGAACCGAAGTAAAAGAAAAAGCACAGGAATGGAGTAAAGAATTCACACAAACAGTCGGTGAAAAAAGTAAGCAATTTAGCAGTGAAGCAACCAATGTTGCAAGAGAAGCCTCCACTGTTGCGAGGAATAACAGCAGAGGTTTGGGCGATATCATCGTACTGCTATTTAAAATATTCGCATACTTTATTTTAGGCGTGGTATTATTTGCAGTAGTTGTTAGCTTATTTGCATTGGGTGTGGTATTTACCAGTTTACTGCCTGCTAAAGAATTTGTGATCACGGATGGTTGGCAGGATATTTTTGCCTGGGGTACTTTATTTTTCTTTGTTTGGGTACCGGTAATTGGTATTGTAACATTCATCATTCGCCGTATCGCAAAACTGAGAGGCAACAGCAATTTGATCCGTTATTCATTCTTAGCCTTATGGCTGGTTGGTCTGGCCTGCTTCATTGGCCTGATCGCATCATTAAGAAATGATTTCCGTTACAGCAATCATGTGGTTGAACAATCCGTAGCCATTGCAAATCCAAAAGTGAACAGTCTTGAATTAACGATCCCTCCCTCCAATAAATATTTCAGCAGCAGAAGATGGTTTAAGATGGAACCATTTGCAACTTTTGATGAAGACACGGTCTTTGTTCAGAATATTAGGGTAAGAATTGTAAAATCAGCATCAGATAGTTTTCAAGTGATAATGGTGAAAATGGCCAATGGCAGGTCTAAGAATGATGCCGATGCCATTGCAGGAAAGATCAATTATAATATCAATCAGAAAGACAGTGTGCTGATGCTGGATAAAGGAATTGCTTTGACGCAGACTGAAAAATTCCGTAATCAACAGGTGATCTTAACGATCGCAGTACCAGTGGGTAAAAGAATAAAAGTGAATGAGAAGATCGGCTGGAATAATTACACACATGTGTCTGTTGGCTGGGATGATGAAGACTGGGGCTGGAATTATTACAGCGACCAGAATGAAGAAAAATGGAGAAGCAATGTTGAATATATTCAGACAGAAAAAGGACTGGAAAGACTGGACAGACAAAAAGATGATGAGGACAATGACAACAGCAATAAGACATTAGATGAATTCAAAAAAAGCAAGGAACAGATCTTGAGAGAAAAGGAACAAAAGCTGAGAGAACTGAAAGAAATCGACAAACAATTGGATACTCCGGCAGACAGTTCAAAGTATCATTATCAACCCGAAGCTCCAAAGAAATCTGACAATAAAAAAACAGTACAATCTGCAAATGTAAATTTGCGAAACACAGAGTTACCCGTTATTTCAAGAGATCTTTTAATGATGCGGTTCTCTATCTAAACTCGGTTGAAGTTGGGAGTAAAAGTACCTCTTGCTGTTCTCGGAAGGAGGTACTTCCCTTTGTTAAAATCAAAATTATTTTGTATGAAGGGTTTCATGAACAATAAACTGATGATCGTTTTTTCTTTATTTGTATTGATCGCTTTCTCTTCTTGTCATTACCGGCACAATACGAATATCTCTATCCATGAGCAAAGAGATTCCTACGAATTCTATGCATCGTACAATGAAAATAAGACGCCAAAAGTGCAGCGTTATTTAGATGAAAGGTTGGGATCGAGTGAATTCTACAAGTCTGAACTTGACAATTATGATCGTACCGAAGTGATGAATGATGATACTAAATTTTACATTCAGTCAGAACCCGGCAGATTAAAAATAAAACTGGATAAAAGGGAAAATACAGAAGCCTCTTATAAAAGAGTGAAACATATTTGTGATGGATTGAAAGATGTTTTAAAATAAGAATCATAAGTTTTTCTATTGTGCGTTAGCTTTGGTTTAAAAGCAGTAAGTATAACAACTTGCTGCTTTTATTTTTTCGGGCATAGTGTAATGCCTATTTTTGTTGAACTAATAAACAAATACCGAAAATGAAAAATACAGCATTCACCGAAAAGCATATTGCACTGGGCGCAAAAATGGCTGAGTTCGCGGGTTACAATATGCCCATCAGTTATAGCGGTATAAATGATGAACATGCAACAGTGCGTAATAATGCAGGCATCTTCGATGTGAGCCATATGGGTGAATTTATTCTGAAAGGAGAGAATGCTTTGGACCTGATCCAACGTGTTACAACGAATGATGCTTCCAAACTGACAGCCGGAAAAGCACAATACAGTTGTTTACCTAATAAAGAAGGTGGCATTGTTGATGACCTATTGGTGTATTGTCTGGAAGAGAATAAAGCATACATGCTGGTAGTGAATGCAAGCAATATTGAAAAGGACTGGAACTGGATCTCTTCATTCAATTCTAAAAATGTGGAGATGCATAATATCAGCGACAAGACTTGTTTGCTGGCTATTCAGGGCCCTAATGCAACAAAGATCTTACAACCCTTGACCGATATTGATATTTTAAATATGAAGTATTACACTTTTGCAAAAGGAAAATTTGCGGGAGTGGATAATGTATTGATCAGTGCAACAGGTTATACCGGAGCAGGTGGCGTTGAAATATATTTTGAGGATAAAGATGGTGATGCAGAAAAAATATGGAATGCCATTTTTGAGATAGGTGGACCACAGGGATTAAAACCGATCGGGCTTGGTGCCAGAGATACGCTTCGTTTAGAAATGGGGTTCTGTTTATACGGGAATGATATTGATGACACAACTTCGCCACTCGAAAGCGGATTGGGATGGATCACCAAATTCACGAAAGATTTTACGAATAAATCTTTTTTTGAAAAGCAAAAAACAGAAGGTGTAAAAAGAAAATTGGTAGGTTTTGAAATGATCGATCGCGGTATTCCCCGTCATGATTACATCATTAAAGATGCTGCCGGAAATGCGATAGGTAAAGTAAGCAGCGGCACACAGGCGCCGTCTTTGGGGAAAGCAGTTGGGCTGGGCTATGTAGCCGTTGAGCATGCCGCATTGGATAGCGATATCTTTATCGATATACGCAACACATTGGTAAAAGCGAAAGTGGTTAAATTCCCGTTTGTTTAATGAGAAATAAATTAATCATTCTCTTATTCAGCATTTTATTATTTGCCTGTCACCGTAAATCAATACCCGGTGGCGAAGGAAATACAGTATCCGAAACAGGATATGCTTC
Organism: uncultured Chitinophagaceae bacterium; assembly: GCA_903841915.1. Classification (GTDB taxonomy): domain Bacteria; phylum Bacteroidota; class Bacteroidia; order Chitinophagales; family Chitinophagaceae; genus CAIQDX01. The sequence goes on from CAIMKO010000300.1 coordinate 3,563, forward strand.
TTTTTATTCCGATAGTTTTGATGGCAAGCCCACTTCGAACGGTGAAACATTCCGTCAGAATAAATTAACAGCAGCTCATAAAAAGGTTGCATTTGGTACGAATGTAAAGGTGACGAATCTCTCTAATGATAAATCTGTGATCGTTCGGATCAATGACCGTGGTCCCTTTGTAAGCGGAAGGATCATTGATCTCAGTAAAGCTGCGGCAAAACAAATTGATATGATTGGGGCAGGGGTTGCTAAAGTACGAATAGAATACAGAAGAAAGCTATAAGCTATTAGCTTCGAGCCGCGAGCATTTGCTCATTGCTCATAGCTCACTGCTCGCAGCTAAGCTATAAATCCCAAATCATCATCCCCATTCTCGTGTTTGCAACGAAAATTCTAATTTATATTTGCGGCCTTATGAGTAACAAACCTGTTCTGCATACAATTCTGTCTCCGCGATTATTGGATATCTATGATGTAAGCAATAGTATTGTTGTGATCATTGATGTTTTCAGGGCTACATCAACCATTTCTACCGCATTGTTTAACGGAGCTGCTAAAGTAATTCCGGTGGATAATGTTGCAAAATGTATTGAACTCGGAAACGCAACACTTAACAGTATTACAGCGGGTGAACGTGATGGGAAAATTATCGAAGGACTTGCTCATGGGAATTCTCCTGCCGAATATCCGCGCCGTTTTGTGGAAGGGAAAACACTTGTATTAACCACCACCAACGGCACTAAATTACTGCATATGGCTTTGAAGAAGGGGGCAGATGAAGTGATCACCGGAAGTTTCACTAACCTCTCTGCTGTTTGTGAGCATTTAATAGCACAACAGAAAAATGTGATACTGGGTTGTTCTGCCTGGAAGGATAAATTCAATTTGGAAGATACATTATTTGCAGGCGCAGTGATCAGCAGGATTAAAGAACAATTCACGATCCATTGCGATTCTTCACTGATGGCAGAAGATATGTATCATTTACATAAAAAAGATATGAAAGATTTTATTCGCCGCACCACCCATTGGCATCGCCTAGCTGCATTTGGTTTGGAGAAAGACCTGGAATATTGTGTGAGTGAAGATGTCGCCAATATCTTACCTGTTTATAAGAATGGGGCTTTAACTGTTTAGAAAGAAACAAACCTGTGAATATCGGAATAAAAAAGCATGCAAAATGTCTTTTCCCGACATCTTTTTTCTTAACAAACATTTCATTCACATAGGCTTCTTTTGAACCCAAATTGTCGGCTTCATTCCTTTACTTTTGCAAATTGCCCTTTTAAGAATGGAAGACAGTTGTGGAATGACTGCTCACAGTCATTTTGAACAGTTGTTGTCTGTTAAAAATAAACCAGCACCTGAACTATGGCTTTACCTTATCTCGTTAAGCATATCTATAACAATGGCTCTGAAGAAGTGATCCGTCGCGGGAAAAAGATCCATGCATTGGGCAATGTGGAATTGATAGAATATGATGAGTTGATGAACTCAGTGATATTTCGGGTAAAGGATGATAGCTATGCCACTTATTATAAAGTGCATATTAACAAGTACAAGGATC
>CAIMKO010000301.1 GCA_903841915.1 uncultured Chitinophagaceae bacterium
AGTATAAGGTTGAAGAAAAAGTATAAGTTGGCTGAAACTGTAATGGCTATATAATTTCCTTCAGTTTTTCGATCACAAGATCGATCTCTTCTTTTTTATTATGCTTACAGAAAGAGAAGCGAACAGTGACCTGATCAGGATTATTATTGATCGCTCTGATAACATGACTTCCCACATCTGCACCGCTGCTGCAGGCACTTCCGCCGGATGCACAAATATTGTTGATGTCTAAGTTGAATAAGAGCATTTCGCTTTTTTCGGTCTTCGGAAAGTTTACACTTAATACAGTATATAAACTTCTGCCCAAGGGATCTCCGTTAAAACTGACAGTTGCAAAATGTTCTTTCAGTTGCTGCAGCATATATAATTTTATACTGCTGATATATTCACTGTCCTGTTCAAAATTATCTGATGCAATTTCCAATGCTTTTGCAAATCCAACAATACCATACACATTTTCTGTTCCTGCACGCATATTACGTTCCTGTGCACCTCCATGGATGAATGGTTTGATCTTTACTGATTCACTTACATATAAAATTCCGGAACCTTTTGGTCCGTGAAACTTATGGCCTGCACCTGTTATAAAATGAACCGCTGTATTTTTCAGATCAAATGGGAAATGCCCGACTGTTTGAACAGTATCGCTGTGAAAAATTGCCTCATAAGTTGTACATAGATTTCCAACTGCATTCAGATCAAGCATATTGCCGATCTCATTATTGGCATGCAGCAATGTGACCAAACATTTTTCTTTGCTTTCGGACAATAATCTTTCTAGATCAGCTATATCAATATGACCATCGGGTAAGGTGTTTACATAACTCACTGCAACTTCTCCGGTATTGTGTAAGTGTTCAACGGTATGTAAAGTGGCGTGATGTTCAATTTTTGAGCTAATGATGTGTTTGCATCCCAGATCCCTCACAGCTGCAAGAATAGCCGTATTGCTGCTTTCTGTACCACCACTAGTAAAAAATATCTCTGCAGGATGCGCACCTAAAGTTTTTGCTACAGACTTTCTCGCATTTTCAATAGCCATTCTGCTTTCTCTTCCGTAACTGTAAATGGAAGAAGGGTTGCCAAAATGCGTTGTTAAATAAGGCATCATGGCTTCCAGTACATGTGTATCCAATGCTGTGGTTGCGGCGTTATCTAAATAAATTCTTTTCACTAGTAATGTTTATTCCCTTTTGGGCTGCAAAAATATAAAATCCTGCCGAGGCAGGACTTTATTTATGGATGTATGATCTTTTCTAATATTTAAGATAGTTCAGTAATATCTTCCATTATTCGCTTCGCGATATTATTAGAGGTGGTCTCAAAATTGCTTTCTGCATAAATACGGATAATGGGCTCTGTATTACTCGTACGAAGATGTACCCAGTCTTTATCAAACTCTATCTTTAAACCATCTTCCGTATTGATCGGATTCTTCTTGTATTTTTCTTTGATGGCAGCAAATATCTTTTGAAGATTCACACCTGTTTTTAATTCAATTTTATTTTTACTGATAAAGTAATCAGGATAAGTATTGCGTAATTTCTTGGCCGATTTTTTTTCCAGAGCAAGATGCGTCAGGAATAAAGCGATACCGATCAATGCATCGCGACCATAATGGAGATCCGGAACAATGATCCCGCCATTGCCTTCGCCACCAATCACTGCATGTACGGCTTTCATCTTATTTACCACATTTACTTCGCCCACAGCACTGGGGAAATATTCACCTCCATGTTTCTCGGTTACATCTCTTAAAGCTCTGGTAGATGACATATTGCTTACCGTATTTCCTTTGCGATGCTTCAACACATAATCAGCAACAGCAACCAATGTATACTCTTCGCCAAATAAACTGCCGTCCTCACAAACAAAACATAAGCGATCCACATCCGGATCAACTGCAATTCCCAGATCAGCATTCTGCTTATTTACTTCCTTGCATAGTTCTGTAAGATGTTGTGGTAATGGCTCGGGATTATGTGCAAATTGACCATTCACTTCTTCATTCAACACAGTGAAATCTTTTACACCCAATGCCTTTAACAATAAAGGAACGGCAATGGCACCTGTACTGTTAATGGCATCAACAATTATTTTGAATTTACGTTTTTTGATCGCTGCAATATCTACCAAAGGATAATTTACAACGGCGTCAATATGTTGCTGCAAAAGGGTTTCATTGGTTGTATAGGAGCCCAATTTATCAACTGAGGCGAAATCGTAATCATCAGCTGCTGCAATTTCTAAAATGGTCGCACCGTCATCACCACTGATAAATTCACCTTTATGATTTAATAACTTTAAGGCATTCCATTCTTTGGGATTATGACTGGCCGTTAAAATGATTCCGCCCGCAGCTGCTTCAAAAATGACCGCCATCTCAACAGTTGGCGTAGTACTTAATCCAAGGTCGATCACATCCAATCCCAATGCATTCAATGTACTGATCACGAGACGCTGAACCATTTCACCGCTGATCCTTCCGTCTCTGCCCAAAATTATTTTTTTATTAGATGATTGAGTCGATAGCCATGTGCCGTAAGCGGCAGTAAAACGAACAATGTCTAAAGGGCTTAAAGTATCCCCCGGTTTACCACCAATTGTTCCTCTGATACCCGATATGCTTTTGATCAATGCCATAGTTCTGTTTTTTTTTTATTCGGAGGGTTTGCAAACATACCAAAACAAGTCGAAAAGAGAAAAGTTCATATAGCTGTTGGCTATAAAGGAAACTTTAAAATAAATCACATCGGTCCTGTTATTTTATCTGACTTACATTTGCAGTACAAGGAAAAACATGCCTAACAAGACCTGGTTCAAAGATTGGTTCAGTTCGCCTTATTATCACTTATTGTATAATAACAGAGATGATGAGGAAGCGTTCGAATTCATTAAAAAATTAATTGCTCATTTGCATCCGCCATCCGGGGCGAATATGCTGGATGTTGCCTGCGGAAAAGGAAGACATAGTAAGGCATTGGCTGAAATGGGTTTTGAAGTTACAGGCATTGATATTTCTTTTACTTCGATCGACGAGGCCAAGGAATCGGAAAATGAAATGCTGCATTTTTACCAGCACGACATGCGCCTGCCTTTCTGGATCAACTATTTTGACTATGCATTCAATTTTTTTACCAGTTTCGGATATTTTAAAACAAGACGGGAGCATGATAATGCCATCCGTACCATTGCACAAAGTTTAAAACCCAATGGGGTTTTTGTGATCGATTACCTGAATGTGCATCATGTGGAAAACAATCAGGAAAAAGCATTGAATAAAGAGATCGAGGGTATTCGTTTTCATATCAGTAAATGGCACGATGAACAGCATTTTTTTAAACAGATACAGGTAACGGATGCTTCCAATAATGCATTGAAACATTTATACACGGAACGTGTTGCAAAATTTACACTCGGCGATTTTACAGAAATGCTGGCCTATCAAAATATGCAGGTCCAAGAAGTATTCGGCGATTATCAATTGGGAAGATATGATACACAAAAATCTCCGCGAATGATCATTTTGGCAAAGAAGGCAACAAGTGAACTGATACCCTAATAGAATCTGAAAGAGGTAAACTGTTGTTTGGTTTGAGCAGTGTAAATCCCCTTTTTATTTTAAAAGTATACGTGCTATCTTTTTTTTCCCCGTATAACTTGTTTAATAATTCTAAATTAACATTGCCGGGATTTATTTTACTTATTCCATTTGGAATATTGTCATAAAAACTGCTATCAGGTTTTGCAAGGATCATATTATCAGGTCCGCCTTTATATAAATCAAATCCCTGCCCGTTATTCCCGATTTTTATGCCATCAAAAGGTTTTACTGCCAAAGCATTCGGCATTGGATCAATACTAGATCTATGAGGAATGGTTGTAAAGCTAGGTTGTTGGAGTATACAATTGGGTTGTGTTGAACCGTTAAAAACAGAAAAGGCTGCAAAGAGGACAATCAGTTTTTTCATAACAATGATTTTGGAATGATTGGTATGATGAAATTACCTAATTCTTTTAGGAAAAGCACTAGACAGATCAAAAAATTGAAGATTTAACAATCCGCAAACTTTATCTTTATTCTCAAATGCAGGCGAATATCATTTTAATGGATTTTTTGGAAAGAATATGGCTGTGGATAGACCAGGCAGATACCTGGCTTTTTCTGCAGATCAATTCTCACTGGACCAATTACTGGCTGGATAATATCATGCCCTGGTGGCGTGACAGTAATACATGGATTCCATTATACCTCTTTATGATCTTATTCCTGACACTCAATTTCAAAAATAAAGCCTGGATATGGATCTTATTTGCTGTGATCAATGTGATCCTTACCGATCAAACAAGTAGTCATCTGATCAAAAATTTTATTCAGCGACCAAGACCCTGTGCCGATGAATATCTGCAGTTTCATGTAAGGTTATTACTGGATCATTGTTCGGGTGGATATAGTTTTACATCTTCGCATGCAACCAATCATTTCGGTTTTGCTGTTTTTGTTTTCATCACATTGAAAGATGTATTGAAACAATGGAAATGGGCATTTATTTTTTGGGCAGCAACGATCAGTTTCGGACAAGTATATGTTGGCGTACATTATCCATTGGATGTTGTATGCGGCGCATTACTGGGTACATTTTTCGGTTTTATGATGGGCAGGATATTTAATAAGTATATTGGTCATTTGAATCATCTTCCTCAAACAACTGTTGTATGATCAAAAAGAATACAGCCCTTTTTATTTTTGCAGCATGCGGCATTACTTATCTGCTGGGTATGTTCTGTATCCCTTTAATGGATATCGATGCAGCCCAATACGCAAGCATCAGTCGCGAAATGCTGGAAAGGGGATCTTATCTGCAATTCTTTGATCTGGGAAAAGATTATCTCGATAAACCACCCATGCTGTTCTGGTTATCCGGATTAAGTATGAAGATCTTTGGTATCCATGACTGGGCTTATCGTTTGCCTTCTTTCTTCTTTGCATGGCTTGCAGTTTATTCTACGTATCGTCTGGCATTATTATTCTATAAAAGAGATATCGCATTGTTAAGTGCATTGGTGCTTGCTTCCTCTCAAGCCATCTTCTTAATTACGCATGATGTAAGAACAGACACCATGCTGATGGGCTGGGTGATATTCAGTATCTGGCAATTGGCAGCATGGTATCAACATAAAAAATGGATCAATTTCTTATTGGCATTTCTAGGTATTGCAGGAGGTATGATGACCAAAGGCCCTATTGCATTGATGGTTCCCGTATTTGCACTGGTTCCGCATTTTGTTTTAAGGAGGGAATGGAAACAATTCTTCCGTTGGGAATATCTTCTCGGCATCCTCATTATTGCCATTGCATTGATACCCATGAGCATTGGATTGTATCAGCAATTCGACTTGCATCCCGGGAAATTAATCAACGGCGATCCTATCAATTCAGGTCTTCGTTTTTATTACTGGACGCAAAGTTTCGG
>CAIMKO010000302.1 GCA_903841915.1 uncultured Chitinophagaceae bacterium
CTTTTTCCAACTGAGAACCGGCGTCGCCAACAATTTCTTTCAGGTTATCATCCAGCCAACCATTGGATCGATTGATCAATTCACCAAACTTTTCACTCTGGTTCATTTGTTCTGCCACCTTTTTCCAATCGTTCATATAAAATGTAGGAACAGCACGGGGGTATTGAATCATCGTCAACTGAAATTCGATCTTAGCAATATGATTCATTAAGGTAGTGGTAAAGGGCTCCACCTTTAATCCCGGAACATTCTTCATTACCCATCTATGATTATCACAGGAACCGGAAATATTAACCGGTTGAAAACTAGTAGCCGGAGCTGTTAGCGTATTGCTTGTAACAGCGGTTTGTGTTTTTACTGTGAAAGAAAAATTTACCGACGACTGATCAACAGTATTAATAAGAAAAGGCTGATATCCCTGTGCCAATGTTACATATTTATAAAATTCAGGAATACTGGCATTGTATTCACTCCATAAACAGGGATATTCTCCTTGAAAGGCCCATGGCCGGAGATTTGTACTAAAGCCGGATCTGATAATGTAAGAATATTCAACAATACTTCCTTCTTTTACTGCGGGGAAAGTGAATTTTTTAATGATCAAATTCTTGTTTGCATTTTCTGAAAATACTGAACTGCTCTCCAGTTTTGTTTCAACAACTTTTCCATCTTCTAAATTATAAGTAGAAGCTTTTAAACTTTCTAATTTTTCTGAATTATTGCCGGTCCCTGATGAAAATAAATAGACACTGTGGGTAGCTGCAGTAAGACCATTCTTATTTACAATTTTTATTCTTGTCTTACGAGAAAATTCCATTCCAATTGAAAGCTCGTTAGGATTGGAAACAAATTCTGAATTGCCCCAATCTGCTATAATAATAGCATTGGCAGCAGAATCGGTTGAAGGTGGTTTGACATCAAAATCCTGCACAGTAACTTTACCGAATTTTATTGGTATTTTTTCCTGAGCAAGTAGGTAGTTTTGTTTGGTAAAGAATACAAGAAAAAAACAGAGGGTCAGCAGTTGTTTCATATGACGATTTTATAGCCGATGAATGTATAATAATAAGATTTCCTAAAAAAATATTTATTTGATGAATCTGATAAAATAATTAATTGAAAGCAAAGGAAACTCATACAAATTTCGTAAAGCGAACTGCAATACAATGCGGTTTCGATCATTGTGGCATTGCCAAAGCTGAACAATTAACAGATGATGCCCGTAGGCTGGAAAGCTGGTTGCAAAAGGGTTATAACGGAAGCATGCAGTATATGGAAAATCATTTTGACCTGCGTATCAATCCTGCATTGTTGGTTCCCGGCGCCAGATCCGTGATCACTTTATTAAAGAACTATTTTCCTGCGCAACATCAAGATGTTGCAACACCAAAGATCAGCAAATATGCTTTTGGAAAAGATTATCATGAAGTGATAAAAGATAGTTTGAAAGACTTTTTATCACTCCTACAAAATAAAATAGGTGAAATAAACGGAAGAGGCTTTGTTGATTCTGCCCCCGTTTTAGAAAGAGCCTGGGCAGTGAAGAGTGGTTTGGGATGGATCGGCAAGAACGGAAATCTGATCAAAAAACAAAACGGTTCTTTATTCTTTATTGCCACACTGATCGTTGATGTTGAACTGGAATATGATGATGCTTTCGCTAAAGATTATTGCGGTTCCTGTACCAAATGCATCGACAGTTGCCCAACTGCTGCCATTATGAGTGACAAAGTGATCGATGGCAGTAAATGCATTTCTTACTTTACCATTGAATTAAAAGATGCGTTGATCCCTGATAGCATGAAAGGGAAATTTGATAATTGGATGTTTGGCTGCGATGTTTGTCAGGATGTTTGTCCCTGGAACCGTTTCAGCAAACCGCATAACGAGATCAGGTTCACTCCCATTCCTGAAATTTTAAACCTTTCAACAAAAGAATGGCAGAACATGACTGAAGAAACATTCAAGCAGGTTTTTAAAAACTCCCCTTTAAAGAGAAGCAAGTATTCCGGCATTCAAAGGAATCTGAAATTTATTCAGCAATAAAATTGAAAGTATATTTATGCTGCAATAACATAAAATGAACAAGAACATTCAACAATTATATCGCATTGCCAATAAAGAAGAAAGAGTGATCATTGGCTTGATGAGCGGCACTTCATTAGACGGATTAGATATTGCGCTCTGCCGTTTTAAAGGATCAGGTACTGCAACTCAAATTGAGATCTTATTTTTCGACAGCATTGCATATGATGATGATTTTAAAAAAGAGATCAAATCTGTTTTCAGTAAAAAGAATGTTGATCTTGAAAAAGTCTGCTTACTGAATGCATGGATCGCAGAAAGACATGCTTCAATGATCAATGCTTGTTTACAAAAATGGAATATTAAAAATGAGGCTGTTGATCTGATCGCAAGTCATGGTCAAACCATTTACCATGCTCCTAAACTCCTGCACGGTATTGAAAAGTTTCCCAATGCCACTTTACAGATCGGTGATGGCGATCATCTCGCTGTTCATACCGGAATTATCACAGTAAGTGACTTCAGACAAAAACATGTTGCTGCCGGCGGAGAAGGTGCGCCATTAGCTGTTTATGGTGATTATTTTATCTTCAGCAAAAAGGGAGAGAACCGTATCATGCTCAACATTGGCGGCATTGCAAACTTTACTTATTTACCCGGCAATTTAAATGCTGATGAGGTTTTCAGTACTGATACAGGAACAGGCAATACTTTAATGGATGCCTATATTCAAAAACATTTCGAAGGAAAATATTTTGACAAAGACGCTGCAATAGCAAAACAGGGAACTATCAATGAGGATCTATTAAAGGCATTGAAAGATCATCCTTTCTTTAAAAAAGGTTTTCCGAAAACAACGGGACCTGAATTATTTAATCTTGATTATGTTGATGCCGCCAAACAAAGATCGAACAGCCAATCCATCTCGCATTTTGATACAATGGCAACATTGAATCGTTTTACAGCCGATACTATTGTAGATGCATTGCAAAGAACCATGAGTGGCAATAATGATTATATTGTTTACAGCAGTGGTGGCGGTATGCACAATGAATTATTGATGCAGAACATTCAACAACAATTGCCCGATATCATCTTTAAGAATATTGATAGTTTAAAAGTAAATCCGGATGCCAAAGAAGCATTGCTGTTTGCTGTATTGGCTAATGAATGTGTTTGCGGAGGAGAGATAAAATTCGGTAAAGGAGAAAAAGGGATACCTAATGTGACCATGGGGAAGATCAGTTTTCCATGGTAACAGGTAGTGGTGTTTTTTCTGCAATGCTTTTTAAACGAGCCAAATTGCTTTCCATCATCGTACCCAATATCTTATCATTCATCATCGATGCAAACTTTTCCCAGGGATACCATTGTATATGCTGTGTAAACTCCCATTGAACGATCGTTATTTTAGAAGCTGAATCATTCAATACATTTATTGCGGAAGTCATCTTTTTATTCTTGTTCTGCCAACTGGAATTGATAGAATAAACCGAACCCGTTGTATCAATCACAACAGTTGTTCCTGCAAGATTTGCTTCAGTAGCTGAAAGGATCTTTACAGATTCTTTTTCCATTCCATTGATCCATTTCTTCCATCCGTTAAAATCTTTTACCAACGGAACGATCGAATCTTTGGGAACATAAATATTTACGGCCCTTGATACTATAACTGTTGAAGGAAATAATAAAGAGATAAAAGTAACCACCGCAAATAATACGACTGCACTGATCAATCCAAGTTTTAAAAAACGCATATACTAAATTTAAAAACCAAAGACTAAAAAAGAAAAAACTAAATCGTTGATTATTGAAGCAACCTTTATTTATTTATTCCCTACTAAAAAATTTATTCCCATTTAAAGGTTTTGATAGCTACAGCATATACGACAATGCCCCAAATACCAAGTATGCTTATTTCTTTCCACACATCAATCAAACTTGCTCCTTCAAAAGCAATGCTGCGCATGGCATTATTGAAATGAGTTAATGGCAATATTTTACATAATGGCTGTAACCATGTTGGAAAATTATCGATCGAGAAAAATGTTCCCGCCAACAAAAACTGAGGCAATGTAAATAAATTGGCAAACGGAGGAATGGTACTTTCATTCTTTGCCAAACCACTCACGATAAAACCAAATCCCATGAATACGAGCAAGGCCAGAAAGCTTAATGCCATAATTTCTAAGAATGTCACGAATCCGTGTACCAATGTAAAATGAAAAGCCAGATTACCTAAACCGATGATGATGACAGCTGTCATCAATTGAAACAGCACACGACTCAATGTTTCTCCGAGAATGATATAGGAACGACGAATAGGTGTTGCATAAAATCTTTTCAAGACCAATTGCTGACGCAGATTAAAGAATAAAAAGGCTACGCCAAATACACCGGCACTTAATAAAGAGAAGCCCAACTGTCCGGGTAAAATGAAATCGATTGTCCTATAAATACGTCCGGGGATTTTCTCCACATCATTACTGATCGTTGCAATGGTAGGCGTATTGGGGAATGCCTGTTTATTGACTCCCGAAACAACCGATTCAATGATCTGTTTCAGTACTGAAATATTTTGTGGTGAAACTGCTTCCGAACTTTTTAACTGAATATGAAATGGTGATTTACCATCTGCAGCCTTTTCGATCAATATTACAGCCGTTAATCTACCTTTTTCCAGATCTTCTTTGATCTCCTCGTCTGATTTTATTTTGAATTTTAAATTGGGGATACTTTTCAAAATATTGTAGACGGGATTGATGGTGTCGGATTTTTTATCCATCGCCACATTTATACTATATCCTCCCCCCCCGCCAATAAATCCAAACACCAAAATAAAGATCAAAGGAAACCCAATACTGAAGAGCACTGCAGAAGGACTTCTAAAAGTAGATTTCAGGCTTGCTTTGGTTATTGCAAACATTGCTTTTACCTGACTGTAATGATCGGCCATAATTTTTCTTGAGGCACAAATCTATCTGTTTATTCTGCTAAACCAAAAATTGAAAACAGAAATTGGTTTTATGTTACTAACAGTTGGTTTTGATAGCTTCTTCTTACGGGTAATTCAAAGGAATCACTTCGTGCAATGTGATTAAGTTAAGGAATAAGATGTCATGGTGAGGCACTCGAACACTGCCCGACTTCGCCATTCAGGCGGGCATGATTTTATAACGAACGATCATTAATCACTCTTCGAGAGCCTCAGAGTGACAATCCTTAACTTAATGACATTACCCTTCGGAACAGGCTTTTAAGGTTTTATCATGAATCAACTAACTTGCACAATACGCATGAAAGAATACACTGCATATATTTTAATTGGCGGAAATATTGGTGATCCCTTTAATAATCTGCGCACGGCTAAGGAATTAATGAGCAAGCAATGCGGAACGATCATCAAAGAGTCTTCCATTTATCAAACAGCGGCATGGGGTTTGACCGATCAGCCTGATTTCCTGAATCAGGTCATCATTTTATCTACTACCCTCAATCCTGAAACCTTGATGCGGAGTCTACTGTCCGTAGAAGAAACAATGGGAAGAAAAAGAAATATCAAATTCGGACCCAGGATCATTGATCTCGATATTTTACTTATTGATGACTTTTTAATTGAATCTGAGCTACTCAACGTACCGCATCCTGCCCTACAAAAAAGAAAATTTGCATTGATCCCTTTGAATGAAGTAGCTCCCGATCTGGTTCATCCTGTGGAAAATAAAACTATCAACCAGTTATTAACGGATTGCAAGGATGAATTAGTTGTGCAAAAAATTTCTGCGCCTGCTAGCTGATGCCAGTTAATTTTGGCAACATCTTATGGCAACAATACAACATCGTTTTATAACAGTAGAAGGTAATATCGGTGCGGGCAAAACCACGCTCACCCATTTACTGGCAAAACGGCTAAATGCGAGACTGATACTGGAAGAATTTGCAGACAATCCTTTCCTGCCCAAATTTTACGAAAATCCCAAGCAATATGCATTTCCATTAGAACTGTTCTTTATGGCAGAACGCTACAAACAGCTGAAAGAAATGCTGCAGACTAAGGATATGTTTCAGAATATCACCGTTTCGGATTATCTCTTCACCAAATGCTTGTTGTTTGCCAAAGTGAATTTGCCGGAAGAAGAATTTCGATTGTATCAAAAACTGTTTGATATCATGCATCAGCAATTATTGTTTCCTGATGTGCTGATCTATCTGCATGCACCTGTGTCGAAACTGCAGGAAAATATCAAAAAAAGAAAAAGGGCATACGAGCAAAATATCCCGGATGAATATCTCTTCAATATTCAGGAAACCTATACCAGCTATATCAAACAACACAATATCAAGACCATTTTCATTGATGCAAGTAATGCCGATTTTTTAGGTAACGAAAAACATCTTCAGGTGGTGCTAAATGCATTGGAAAATGACTATGAACAGGGGCAGCATTATTTTACATTGCCTTAGCCCATTTTCAAAACCATTTCATATTTCCTTTCAAACCGCAAACGTTTGCTGTCATATTCACCGAAATCCAAGGGGGCGTGAGGATATTTTCGGTAAGTTTAATGCTTAGTATTCATCTAATCCTAACAAAAGATGCCAATGAAATATATCAAGACTGCTCTTTTGTGCCTATTCGTTTTTTCAGTTAATGTCTCATTCTCTCAAAATCCTAGCTCAGACTCTTTACAACACGAACATGCTGTAAAAAATGCAAGAGACTTTTATCGGGCATCGATGAAAGAGAATTTGTTATTGTTCAACGGCAGTGAATATGGAAGTTTCGGACATAATTCCTTTGGATCGCCTTTTTTTGAATCCGACAGTTTAATGAAAGGCAGTATTTTATTTATGGATAACTGGTATGAGGATCTAAACTTTCAATATGACCTGATGATCGACAAATTGATCATGTATGATTATAAAAAAAGCTACTCTGTAACATTAGCCGGCGAACAGATAAAAGAATTCATCATCAACGGGCATCATTTTTATCGCCTTGAAAATATTGCATCTTCAAACACAGCAGGCTTTTATGAAAATCTTGTGGAAGGCGTAAATAAATTATGGGCAAGGCGGGAGAAAAAAGTGGTGTTGTCGGCCAATGCAGAAGACAGAACCTCCCGATTCACTCAATACAATTCATTCTTTATTCAAAAGAATAGGTTGTTTTATCCGGTTGCTGATGAAAACTCATTGCTAAAAACAATGGAAGACAAAAAAGATGATATCAAAAAATATATCAGAAAGAATAAAATAAAATTCAGGAAACAATTCGAATCCGCTGCTGTCAAAGTGCTGGTTTATTATAATCAACTAATGCCATAAAATGATCTATTTCCGTTCTGCGCTCCTCTTCATCTTTATGCTCCTTTTTGTTGCTTCAACAGAAGGGCAGAATAAGAAATTGATCAGTGCTGATTTTAAGAACGAATCATTTGATGAGTTTGTGCATACCGTTGAATCGCTTTACCCCTGCCATTTTTATTATGATACTGCTGAACTGGCAAATTATAATGTTACACTTAAAGCAAATCAATTAACCATTCAGCAATTATTGAACCGAGTATTTAATAGAACCACTTTTCATTTTGCAGTAGATGAGAACCGAATCTTCATTACCAAAAGATCAGCTATACAAACTTATTTGCCCAAAAACTTTCCGGGATATGAAAGAGTTCTTGCAGATTCTTCCAAAACTGATGAATTTGTTTTAACAGAAGAGTCTCCCGAAAAAGACAAACTTCTTGTTTCTCTTGAAAATAAATTATTTGAAATAGGCATCAAGAACAATAACTCCAATACTGCAAAAGCAACACTGGCAGGCTATGTAAGTGATATTAAGAACGGAGAACCGATTGCCGGTGCATCGGTTTATCTGGATAGCCCGTCCATCGGAGTGAATACGGATAAATTCGGATATTATTCCTTGACACTTCCAAAAGGCAGACATCTTATCAAGATCAGCAGTGCCGGCATGCAAAATACGTATCGACAGATCATGCTTCATGGTGATGGAAAACTGAATATCGAACTGCAGGATTTTGTAGCCAGTCTTAAGACCATTGTTGTATCAAC
>CAIMKO010000303.1 GCA_903841915.1 uncultured Chitinophagaceae bacterium
CCACCTGCAGCTTCAGGCTGTCTTTTACTGATTGGGATGCTATTTTTCCGTCTAAAACTATCATGGCTGCAAATGTAATCTCATCTTTTGAATAGCCCTAATACTTGAAGCCCTTATGTAGCGATGCTGACATATTACATATATATATGTATCAATCCCGGCCATTAAGGCAATTCGGGCTACCACTCATGGAGGAATTAGCCAGTTAATCCCTTTATAGTTCGTACCCGATCTTGCCCCACTTATTCAATAATCCGGGTATCATATACATATAATCTGCATATGAACCACATTCCCTTTATTGTGGGTTATATGTGGGTTGCATATGGGTTATATTTGGTTTATATGTGGGCTATCCTCGAAAATGACAGCCTTGTGAAAGGAATATATCAGGTGGTTGATTGGGTGCTGATATCTGCTGTAAGCCGTACAACAGGGATTGTAGGGTTAGCAAGGGCCTGAAATATAATTTAGATCATATATGATTGAAAATCAGCCTCTAAAAGCATGACATTTATCATGAAAATCATTATTTATGGCTATTTGTGCAGCGATACTGGGTAGAACCATGTCATACTGTTTTCCATTGGTACCGAATTAACATTTTTTTGTTTGATATTTAACTTTTTGTTCTTATTCTCTTATTTTCGCAATTCAAAAAAGTTTAAAACACACGCACATGAGAAAAATTCTTTCACTTTTAACAGTGCTTTTGCTAGTTATAGCATCAGCGATTGCACAGGTCCGCTCAGTTACCGGTAAGGTTACAGACGCGAGTGGAAATGTGGTACCTTATGTTACTGTTACCGTTAAAGGAACTAAAAACACGGTTGCAGCTAATGATCAGGGTATTTTTACAATCAAGGCTAAAACAGGAGATGTTTTGGCAATTTCCGGTATTGGCTTACAAAACCAGGAAGTAAAAGTTACCAATGAGCCGATGCTCAGTATTTCTGCTGTCAGGGTTGTAAACAACCTTTCTGAAGTAGTAGTAACTACAGCATTGGGTATTCAGAAACAAAGTAAAGAATTAGGTTATTCTGCTACAACTGTTCAAAGTAAAGATCTGGTAGTTGCAAAACCCGTAAGTGTTATCAATGGTTTGACCGGTAAAGTTGCCGGCTTACAGGTGAACACTACTAATAACGGTGTATTTGCTCCAACACGTGTTACTTTACGTGGTAACAGATCACTGACCGGTAATAACCAGCCATTGGTTGTTGTGGACGGTGCGATCTTCTATAATGATATCAGTACTTTAAATCCGGATGATATCAATGATATCAACGTATTGAAAGGTGCGAGTGCATCTGCGATCTATGGTTCTGATGCCTCTAACGGTGTGTTGATCATCACTACTAAAAAAGGATCAAGAGGTAAAGCAAACGTTACTTTCTCATCTACTGTTCAATTGGAAACATTGTCATACCAAATGGCTTTGCAAAATCAATTCGGTAGTAATGGTGGTGAAGCTTTCGTAAATGACTTTACTGATCTTTCTACTTATATCCCTTACGAAAACCAGAGCTATGGACCAAGATTCAATGGCAAAATGGTTCCGTTGGGAAGACCGGTTTCAGATGGCAGCATCTTAATGGTTCCATATTCTGCTCAGGCTGATGAAAAGAAGAAATTCTTCAATACAGGTATCACTACTCAAAACAATTTATCTTACCAGGGTGGTGATGATAACAGCAGATTCTTTATGAGTTTGCAGGATATCGTTACCAAAGCCATCATGCCTGGCGATCAGGGTAGACGTGATGTATTCCGTGTAGGTGGTTCTAAGACCTATGGTATTTTCTCTGCAAGCTATAGTGCAGCATATACCTATAAACATACTGATGTAACGAACACCGGTACTGTTTATGAAAATGTAATGAATACACCTGCTCAGGTTCCTTTAACTAGTTTGAAGGACTGGAGAAACAATAAATTCGCAGATCTGAATGGTTATTATAATGACTATTTCGACAATCCTTATTGGGATATCGATAATATGCGTAATAAAACAACCGATAATACTTTTACAGGTAATGTACAGTTCAATTTAAAACCTGTTAAATGGTTAAATCTGTCATACCGTTTAAGTGCGAGCAATTGGACAAGTAAATATGAGTATACACAGAATCCTAAAATATATTCTGTTTATGCCAGAACCAATTCAACCGTATTATATTCTAATCCGGCAGGAACAGGAATTGATACAGTTACAGAATCTCCAAAATATACAGCTTCTTCTGCAGGTGCCAACGGTATCGCAGCAGCTTACACTTCTTCTGAATACAATAACTTCTTATTGTCATCAGATTTCGTAGCAAGCTTTGATAAGAACCTGAATAATGATTTCAATTTAAAAGCCAGTTTGGGTACCAGTTTCTTAGATAACAGCATCAGCGGTATCTATGTTTCTGCTCCTGCATTGGTTGTTCCAGTTTTCAATATCACCAATATATCAGGTATACCAAGTGTAGGTTCTACCGGTAATAACTATTCTAAAGAAGCTAGAAAATTGGGTGTATTTGGAGAAGCAACCGTAGGTTATAAAAACTATGCTTTCTTACATGGTTCATACAGAGGTGATATCGATTCAAGGTTATCAAAAGACAACCGTTTTATTCCTTATTGGGATATTGATGCGTCTTTTGTGCTGAGTGATATGTTCCCAACTATTGTAAACAATAAATTCTTAAGCTTTGCCAAATTAAGAGCTGCTTATTCTGTTACAGGTAATGCTTCTCCTTTGGGCGGTGGTTCTCAATATATCGCCGGTGGTGCTTATGGAATTTATCCTACTTATAATGTGGCCAGTGGTTTCCCTTACGGAAGTTTGGGTGGATATGCGATCAATACCACTATTGCCAATCCTAATATCAAGCCTGAAAAAGTTGCAGAAAATGAAGTGGGTGTAGAATTAGGATTCTTAAAGAACAGATTCTATTTAACTGCTGTTTATTTCCAGAGTGAGTTAACAGACGGTATCGTTACTGCTAATACAGCTTCTTCTACCGGTTTCTACAATGCGTTGATCAATGCTGCGCATACTAAGAATACAGGTCTTGAATTTGAATTAAAAGCAAATGTGCTGAGAAGCAAATCAGTGAACTGGAATATTACCATGAACTACACGCATATTAAGAGCAATGTGGTTTCAATCAATGGTGGTGTTCAATCACTTGGTTTGGGTGGTAATAACGGTAATGCTTTTGCAGTGGTGGGTAATCCTTTCCCTGTTATTCAAACCCGCGATTGGGTGAGAGATGCTGCAGGTTCAGTAATTGTTGATGGTGTTACAGGTAACCCAACACGTGCTTCTGCTTTATCAGTATTTGGCGGTGCAACTCCTACGGATATCGTTGGTTTAACAACCAGCTTAACATGGAAGAGCTTTGTATTTACTGTAACAGGCGATTATCGCGGTGGTTACAAAATATTCAATTCAATTGGTCAGTATAGTGATTTCACAGGTATTAGTCAAACATCGGCTTCTCAAAACCGTCAGCGTTTTGTATTCCCTAATTCTGTTACAGTATCAGGTGGTAAATCAACACCAAATACAACGCTTACTACAGATGATGGTAATTTCAATTTCTGGCCTGGTTTATATCGTAGTGTAGGTGGTAACTATGTTACCAGTGCATCTGCTTTGAAACTGAGAGAAGTAGCTATCGGATACGAAATTCCTAAGTCAGCTTTATCATGGGCAAAAGTTGTTCAGAGAGCTACATTTACAGTATCCGGTCGTAATCTTTTGATGTTCAGACCAAAGACCAATTTATGGACTGATCCTGAATTTAGTGAAGATACAGGAAACGGTGTGGGCAGAACTTCTGAAAACCAAGCTCCGCCATCAAGAATATTCAGTGCAACTTTATCTGTAACATTCTAACTAAATTAAAAACGCATTTTTATGTTAAAGAAAATAAGATCAACATTTTTAATTTCAACCTCAGCTCTGCTCTTGGTAGCAGCGGGTTGTAAAAAAGGCACGTTCGATATTAACGCGAACAATCCCAATCAGCCATCCACTGTTTCGCCCAATTTGATATTGTCGGGAGCTTTAAAATCTTCTGCAGACCTTTCAGTGGGAAATCCCGGTGGTGGATCGCAATCAGGAAACGACCTGTTTAATTTGTATATGGGTTATTGGTCAGTGAGTGGTGATTATATCCCCAGCTCTTCTTTGTTGACCTATAACGTTACTACAGATTTCGGTTCTTCTATTTGGGATAATACTTACCCAACTTTGGAAAACCTGAAACAAATAGATAACTATTATGCCAGTACACCTGTTGCAGGTGCCAACTATCTGGGTATCTCCAAGATCATGAAGGTTTTTCTTTACGAGAGATTAGTGGACATTTACAACAATATCCCTTACAGCGCTTCATTGAACGGCGGGGCTAATAATTTCCCTGTCTATGATAATGGTAGTGTTATTTATCCTAGTCTGGTGAATCAACTTGATTCAGCTGTTACTATCATCAAAGCTGCAACAGCAGGTGCTGATAATCCCGGTTCTTATGATGTGATGTATGCAGGTTCCATGACCAAATGGGTAACATTTGCGAATACATTGAAATTGAAAATTTTAATGAACCTTACACAATCATCAGGAGGTCCGGCTTATATTCAATCTAAGTTGACAGGTTTAACTACTGCCAGCTTTATTGGAACAGCTGCTGACGCTACCGTTAACCCCGGTTATAATAACGGTGCAGGTAACCAACAGAATCCATTATGGCAAGACATTGGTTATACTACTACTTTGAGTGATGCCGGTAATAAACCCTATTTCAGAGCATGTTCTTATGCAGTGAATTTCTATAAAGCAACCAGCGATCCGAGAATTTCTTTGATCTATACTGTAAACAGTGTGGGAGCCATTCAGGGTCGTGCATTTGGAAGTACTGCAGGTGGAACAGAACACAATACCACTATTTCAGGTATTGGCGGTAACCCAACCGGTGCTACACAAACTTCAGGTTTGTTGAAATCAGCTTCTCAGGGTGCGGTAATTCTTTCTTCCGCTGAAAGTTTGTTCTTACAAGCTGAAGCAGTGCAGAGAGGTTATTTAACAGGAAGTGCCGCAACTTTATATCAATCTGCTGTGTCTGAATCATTCCGTTATTTGGGTGTAGCAAGTTATGCAGCTGCAGCTACGACCTATACTGCACAGACTGGTGATAATACAAATTTTGTTGCTTCATCAAACCCTATCAAAACCATCATCCTGCAGAAATGGGCAGCTTTGAACACCATTGATCCTTTGGAAGCATGGAACGACTGGAGAAGGTTAGGTATCCCATCAGATTTACCAATTTCAATATATCCGGGTACTACAGCAGCGCATGTGCCTTACAGATTATTGTATCCTACATCTGAATACAATTACAATACAGATAATGTAAATGCACAGGGATCTATCAATGCAATTACTTCAAAAATTTTCTGGATGCCTTAACTTTTAAAAGTAAAATAAACTAATTATGAAAAAAATATTAACCATACTCTTAGGTGTCCTCGCTGTTGGTTTTACCGGCTGCTTAAAGGATACGTCTATTAATACGGATGGGCTGAATACACAGTCCACTGTTGCGGAGATCCCGTATTCAGGAATAGAATATTTTTCAGCCGCCACAGTGCTTACTGCCGGTGTGACATCTAATATTGTTGTACCTGTACTTGTTAATTTAACCACTATTCCAACCAAGGATGTAACGGTTACATTAGTTGTAAGTGATGCTGCACGTACTGCTTATAATACGGCAAATTCTTCAGGTCCACAATACCTCGCCATTCCTGATTCCTGTTATTCATTTCCATCAAAAACGGTAACGATAAAAGCAGGAACACAACAGGCAACTGTGAATGTTACTTTTTATCCTAAAAAAGTTGACCCTACCAAGAACTATATGGCTGCTATAGCTATTACTGACGGCGGAGGAAATATTATCAGTGGTAATTTCGGTATTTATTATTTGCATACTATCGGTAATCCATTGGCAGGAAATTATGCCAGCTTGTATACCAGATGGAATAACGGTACCGGTACAGGTACTCCTACAACTGTAACTGCAGGTTCACTGGTTGGATTGCCTGATGATCCAACAACTGTTGAATTCCAAAGCGGTTATGGTGCACAAAATGGTGTTTCTGTTCGCTATAAAGTAACATTTACTAATACAGGCGGTGTATTGAGTAATGTGGCAGTACAAATAAATCCCGATGATGTAACCAATAGTCTTCAGGGGGTTATAGGTGTTCTGTCCTATACAGATGCTTCCATTATTTTAGCAGATGCTGCACATAAACACTTTAAGTTTAGCTATGCTGTTGTAAATGGTGCCGGAGCTCCAAGAACATTTACAGACGAATTCACTGGTCAATAATACATTTCAAAAAAAATACAATACAAAGCTGCCTGATTTCAGGCAGCTTTTTTTATGTGTTGACCCTTTCATATATCAGTTTCGGTGCTCTCGATAAAATGCAATTATTTTGCATTTCTAATTATCAGATTCTTTCAAATAGTTTTATGAAAAGGACATTATTTTTATCACTAGCATTGGTTTTGTTTTATGCTTACGGGTTTACACAAACGGGTTCTCCTAATCAAACGAATCGCAGTATTATAGGGTTGGTGAAATCAAAGGAAGGAAAACCGATCTCCTTTGCTTCCGTCATTCTGAAAGCAGATAATATTGTAAAAAACAGCGTTGCTGATTCTTTGGGACTTTTTAAAGTGCTCGTTCAATCCGGCAATATAATCACGGTGAGAGCGGTTGGATATAAAGATGCGATAGTGAAGATCGACAAACAAGACAGTTTGTTGATCGTGATGAACACGGATGTAAATAAACTGAATGATGTTTCTGTTGCTGCTTCTTCGGCTCCCGGTTTAGCAACAGGGCAAACTTCCATTGCCGATCAGCAGATCATTGCCAGTACACTCAATGATTTTAAAATGGGTGAAAATTTTTCTACCAGCAATTCAGTTATCGAACATGCAGGATTGAAATCGAGCGCTGAAAATGTACATTATAATGTTACGCTCCCAACCAGTAATTTGTATATGGGTTCAGCCATTCCGGTCTTTTCCCGCAAAGAAGATACCAAGGGTAGTCGTTATTTATATGACAAGTGGGTGAAAGGCTCTGTGCTGACAGGACAAAATGAATTGTTCAATAATGATAAGTATTTGTTCAATTATGATAAGGTTGCAAAAAATCTCATGGCCATTCTGGCACAGGATAAGAGTGTAATGATCGAACTGGACAGGCAAAATATCAAATCATTCAGCTTAATAGAGGATAATGCCACTATTGATTTTGAAAAAGTGCCTTTGATCAGTTCACAGAATTTTCAGATCGTATTGGTAAAAGCAGGAGGCAAGTATGCTTTATATAAATCCATAACTACAAAATTCACCAAAGCCAATTATGTGAGCAATGGGTTGACAGAGCGCGGAAATAATTTTGATGAGTATGTGGATGAAGCGATTTATTTTGTGGTTGCACCCAACAATATCCTGCGCAGGGTTGAACTAAAAAAGAAATCGGTTAAGACTGTTTTTTTTGAAGATGCGGCCAAAGTTGACAAATACTTTTCGGAACATAAATATGATGACATCAATGAGATCTTTCTGCTTGACATGGTGTACTATCTGAATGCAAAATAAAACTTCTGAATACCTGAAATAGTTGGATATTTATTTACAGAAGTTCTATAAATTCAGAATATTTCTACCGTAAACGCTTTCGTCGAAACTCTTCGACAGGCTCAGAGTGACAAGGTTTAGAGCATTTGTCATATTGAGCTTGTCGAAATATTGACAAATGCGGTTTTTATGAAAGAAATAAATTCAAAAACGAGTTTCTTCAAAAGGTTAAACAACGTAACAAATCATTTTATGGCCGAACAACAACAACCCAATCAACTGAACATCGAAATATCTGAAGAAGTTGCAGAAGGCACTTATGCCAATTTAGCCATCATCACACATAGTCATGCAGAATTTGTGATCGATTTTGTGAATGTGATGCCCGGCACTCCCAAGAGCAAAGTAAAAAGCAGGATCATCTTTACACCCATGCACGCCAAACGCTTCATGAAAGCCATGATCGATAATATCGAAAAATATGAAGCAGTGAACGGCAGCATTCAGGACCTTGAACAGATCGAGATACCCATGAATTTTGGGGGACCTACGGCGCAAGCTTA
>CAIMKO010000304.1 GCA_903841915.1 uncultured Chitinophagaceae bacterium
ATCAGCAGATATATTAAACTACAGCAAAGAATTATTTGACGAAAGTAACAGTAACACGATTCATTATTATAGTAAGAATTAATTATGATTGACAGAAAACAATCTCCCAAAATATTGGATGCAATTGAATTTGATCTTCAACTAAAACCATGTACACGTTTTAATTTAGATAATGGCGTTCCGGTTTATTCTATTGATGCAGGCGCAGAAGAATTGATCATGATCGAATTTGTTTTTTATGCAGGCAACTGGTATGAAGAAAAAAACATAGTTGCGGCAACTACCAATTTCATGCTGAAGAACGGAACAAAAAACAAATCAGCATTCGCATTGAATGATCATTTTGAATTTTATGGTTCTTATCTGAATAGGCATTGTTATAACGAAACTGCCACCTTTACATTGCATACACTCAGCAAACATTTGCCGGCATTACTTCCTGTGATGGCTGAGATATTGACTGAATCAGTTTTTCCGGAAGAAGAATTGGCTATTTATAAACAAAATCAAAAACAAAGACTGGAAGTCAATTTAAAGAAATGCGATTTTGTTGCCAACAGATTGATCGATGAATATGTATTCGGCTTCGATCATCCTTATGGAAAATATACCTCCACACTGGATTATGATCAGCTGCAAAAAGAAGAGCTCGTTCAATTCTTTCAGCAGTATTATATTCAGGGGAAATGCGCTCTTTTTGTTGCGGGGAAATTACCTGCTACTATTCAGGAGCAATTAAATAAGGTTTTTGGCGGGTTACCGCTGAATCAGAATGCATTGAAAGAAATTCAGTTCAAGCAATTCCCTGCTGAAACAAAAAAATACAATATCATCAACGACAGCAAAGGTGTACAGGCT
This sequence comes from uncultured Chitinophagaceae bacterium, assembly GCA_903841915.1. Lineage (GTDB taxonomy): Bacteria > Bacteroidota > Bacteroidia > Chitinophagales > Chitinophagaceae > CAIQDX01. The sequence continues at coordinate 859 of CAIMKO010000304.1, forward strand.
GCGATCAGAATAGCGAGGCCTTTCCCGGATCGTCATCATGAAGACTATCCTAAAGTGCATGTACTCAATAATATTTTCGGCGGATTCTTTGGAAGCAGGCTGATGAGTAATATTCGCGAAGACAAGGGTTATACTTACGGCATCTCTTCACACATACAGAACCATATTCACGATACAGCATGGTTAGTGAGTACTGAAGCGGGACGTGATGTTGCAGCCGCCACTATTGCAGAGACCTATAAAGAAATGGAAACACTCCGCAACGAATTAGTGGATGAAGAAGAATTGAATCTAGTTCGGAATTATATGATCGGAGGATTATTGGGAGATCTGGACGGACCTTTCCAAATCATCTCAAGATGGAAGAGCTATGTTTTAAATGGTCTGACAGAAGATTATTTTTATCACAGTATCAACAGCATTAAAAGCGTTACCGCTGAAGAATTACAAGTGTTAGCAAAAAAATACTTGAACCCCGAAGAGTTTTACGAACTTGTTGTGATATAATTTATGTCATGATACAATTCTTAGCAAAAACATTGATCACTGCAGTTGGCGTTTTAGCCGCTGCATTCCTTTTGTCCGGTATACATATTGATAGTACACTCACTGCTATTTTAGTTGCAGCTGTATTGGGCTTACTAAACAGTTTTGTAAAGCCCTTCTTAGTTATTCTTACGATACCTATCACTATTTTTACTTTGGGGTTATTTCTGTTGGTCATCAATATTCTTATCATCAAATGGGCAGCAGATATTGTTCCCGGCTTTAAAGTAGATGGTTGGTTCTCTGCTTTACTATTCAGCATCATTGTTTCGGTAATCACTTCTTTCATAGAAGGATTGATCAAGAACAATCAACCTGAAAAAGACAATTGATTCTTGTATTGGGTTTTAGAAATTGAGTCAAATTCTTGTTGAGTCGAATAAAACAATCATTCAGTTTCCTGAGAAAGGTATTGATTGATGAATTTGGGGAATGCCAGTACGCTTAATTTCTTAATCGGCTGCCATTGATAATGCGCTAAAGGCTTGGGGATCTTTTTCAATTTCAATTTTATAAACTGCCCTTTGATCTGCTGGTGGGTTAACTGCTGCGAAGAAATCGCTGAAACATCCAGCACATCAGCATCTTTCAATGCAAACTGTTCTTTCAGCCATTGGTGAACAGATGCAT
>CAIMKO010000305.1 GCA_903841915.1 uncultured Chitinophagaceae bacterium
ATGAATTAAATCAGCCCGGCACTTATAAAGATGTAAAAGACACCAGTGCTGTTGCGATGTTCCGCCTCCCCAACCCTTCCGAAGGAGGGGCTAAAAACCAACCCGCAATTGCAGTCGAACTATTACAAAAAGCAAAAGAGGCTTGGAATTATAGTTCTTCAATTACCCCTTTGGGGGATGAGGGGGCTGTCTTCTTTCTGGCATGGACCACCACACCCTGGACGCTCCCATCGAATTTAGGCTTGACCGTCGGACCAAACATTGAGTATGTTCTGGTAAAAACATTTAATCCATACACTCATCTCCCTATTACCGTTGTACTGGCAAAAGCTTTGCTAAGCAAGTATTTCAAAGAAGAAGGAAATGATGCCGATTTTGATGCGTACAATGAGAAAGCAAAGACCCTTCCCTGGAAGATCATAGCTGAATTCAAAGGAACGCAATTAGAAAATTGCAGATACGAACAATTGATGCCTTACGAAGCGAATAGTGCGGAGGTTGCAGGCGGTGATCCTTTCAGAATTATACTGGGAGACTTTGTTACCACAGAAGATGGTACCGGTATCGTTCATACCGCTCCCGCTTTTGGTGCTGACGATTATAGGGTTGGTAAGAAAAACAATATCGGTATTTTAACGATGGTGGATCGTCAAGGAAAATTTCTGGATGGTCTGGGAGAATTCAGCAATCGTTATGTAAAAAATTATACTGATGAAAAAGATTATGTGGATGTGAATGTTGACATCTGCGTAAAACTGAAAAAAGAAAACCGTGCTTTTAAAGTAGAGAAATACGAACACAGTTATCCGCATTGCTGGAGAACCGATAAACCCATTTTGTATTATCCATTGGATGCATGGTTCATTAAGACCACTGCCTTAAAAGACAGGATGGTGGAATTGAACAAGACCATTAACTGGAAACCCAAATCAACAGGCGAAGGAAGATTCGGTAACTGGCTGGAAAATATGGTGGACTGGAATTTAAGCCGCAGCCGTTATTGGGGAACACCGCTTCCGGTTTGGCGGAGCGAGGATGGTTATGAAGAAATTTGTATCGGCAGTATTGCAGATCTGCAGGAACAGATCGCTTCTTCCAATGAATTTTATGTGAGTGAGGATAGAATAAAAAACTTTGATGTTGAAAGGGAGAAATTTTTAGCACTCAAAGCATTTCACTATCAGCAAAAAAATAATAAAGATGTAGAATTTGCCGTTTGCCGTCCTGAGATAAAAAACGGGTTTGTCCATTTTTTATGGGGTAAAGAAGGCAATGCCGCTAAAGATTTTGAAGGTGGCTATGGCACATCAAAAATTATTGCTAAAAGAAAATGGGAATCAGAAAATATTATTGGCTTTAAAGATCAAACATTAGAAAATGTTTTTGAAGGGATTGCAGATGCTTTGGTGTCCGGAAAAATTATAAGAGAATACGGTCCGGAAAATGCTAAAAGAATTGAACTGCAAACCAATGAATACATTGTAATCATTTCGCAGTTTTTACATGATGAGGAATATAATTGGTTGGTAACCGGGTTTAAAAAGAAAAATGAAACTGTTGATATCGGTAGCGATTCCGCACTTGCCGATACTACGCAAATCAACCCTACGCTTAACCGTGATGATTTGGGAGCAGTTTCTGATACAAAAATAAATTATTTTTATACTCAACCAATTTTTCGATTTAAAACAGATGATCTGCATAAACCATTTGTGGATGATATATTCTTTCTCAGCAAAAAGGGCAAACTCTTACAACGCGTTCCCGACCTGATCGATGTTTGGTTCGATAGCGGCGCCATGCCTTATGCCCAATGGCATTTCCCTTTTGAGAACAAAGAGATCTTTGCCAACAGTTATCCGGCTGATTTCATTTGTGAAGGAGTGGATCAAACACGCGGATGGTTTTATACTTTACATGCCATCGGTTCTTTAATAAAAGAAAGTCTTGACGAAGAATTGAAGGATGTTCCGGAGTGGACATCCAAAATCCCCCCTTTGGGGGGCGGGGGAGCCGCGTACAAAACAGTTGTATCAAACGGATTGGTGCTGGATAAGAACGGCAACAAGATGAGCAAACGTTTGGGCAATGTGGTAAATCCATTTGAGACCATCGAAAAATATGGTGCAGATGCCACACGCTGGTATTTAATTACCAATGCTTCGCCTTGGGATAATTTAAAATTCGATCTGGCCGGAATTCAGGAAGTACAAAGAAAATTCTTCGGAACCTTATACAATACCTATCAATTCTTTGCCCTATACGCGAATGTGGATGGCTTTGCATTCAAAGAAAAATATATCGACCTGAAAGATCGTCCGGAAATTGACAGATGGATCCTATCCTCACTCAATACGTTGATCAAAACGGTTTCTGAGGCATTGGACGATTATGAACCAACTATTGCAGGGCGTGCCATTGAAGAATTTGTGGATGAGCATCTGAGCAACTGGTATGTACGTTTATGCAGAAGAAGATTCTGGAAAGGCGAATATGAAACTGATAAGATCTCTGCCTACCAAACTTTATACGAATGTCTGGAAACCATCACCAGATTAATGGCGCCTATTTCCCCATTCTTCAGTGATGCAGTATTTCAAAACCTGAATGCCCTTACGGGAAGATTCTCTGTTTCCAGCATTCACCATACAGATTTCCCGAAAGCGAATCTGAAAGCGATAGATGCCGACCTTGAACAAAGGATGCAATTGGCGCAGGAGATCTGCTCATTGATCTTATCACTCCGCAAAAAAGTGAATATTAAAGTTCGTCAGCCTTTACAGAAAGTATTCATCCCTGCTCTTGACGACAGGATGCATGCTCAGATCTCGGCTGTGGAAGAGATCATTAAAAATGAAGTGAATGTAAAAGAAGTGGTGATCCTGAATGCCAATAATGATATTATCAAGAGAAAGGCGAAAGCCAATTTCAAGACTTTGGGCAAACGCCTGGGGGCACAGATGAAATGGGCGGCAGACATGATCGCCAAAATGGATGATGAAGCCATCGGAACTGTTCTGGAAGGGATGTACACTTTGAACGGGGTGGATTATGTTTTTGACAATGAGGACCCGATCATCATTCATCCGGAAGATATTGAAGTGACCGTTCAGGAGATTCCGGGCTTTGAAGTGGCAACAAAGGGTAATTTGACCGTGGCCCTGGACATTGTGATCAGCGAGATCCTCCAAAAAGAAGGCGATGCCCGGGAATTCGTAAATCGTATCCAAAGCATCCGAAAAGAGAGCGGATTTGACCTTACTGACAGGATAGAGGTAAGCGTTGTGGAGAACAAAAATCTGTATTCTTCTATTAATGATAATAAAATCTATATTTGCGGCGAAATTTTAGCAGACGATATTGCTTGGGTACCCCAATTAACAGGGGGTATCGACATAGAAGTAAACGAGATTTTGCTGAAAGTCACCATAACAAAAAAAGGATAAAACTGTATGGCTACAAAGAAACCTGCACCCAAAAAGGCTGTAAAAGCTGTTGCAAAACCTGCTAAAAAGGTTGCAGCAGCAAAAAAAGCAACAAAACCCGCTCCTAAAAAAGCTGCGAAACCGGTAGCTAAAAAAACTGTTCCTGCTAAAAAAGCAGCAAAACCGGCTCCTAAAAAGGCTGTTCCTGCTAAAAAAACAGCAAAACCGGTAGCTAAAAAAGCCATTCCTGCTAAGAAAGTTGTAAAGCCTGTAGCTGTAAAAAAAGCAGTTGCGAAACCTGTTCCTGCTCCTAAAAAAGTGGTTCAGCCGGTGAAACATGTGCCTGCAGCCAAACCAGTATCTAAACCCAAAGTGGAGGTAAAAGCAAAACCAGCCCCACCGGTTAAACCTATAAAAAAACCTCAGGAACCATTGAAAGAAGTGAAAGTACCTAAGACCAGTGTTAAAACAAGTGTTGCGTATAAACCACAATACACTCCTTTAGAAAAAAGAACGGACAATCAAAGATCGAACGAACCAATTGTAAGGTACAGTGATACTGAATTAACTGAATTCAGAGACCTGATCAACAAAAAAATGGAAGCTGCTAAAAAAGAGCTGGCTTACCTGCAAGGTTTGATCACCCGCAAGGACGAAATGGGCGGAGATGAAAGCGATAACCGCTATATCACCATGGAAGATGGCGGAATGAGCATGGAGCGCGAACAATTAAGCCAAATGGCTAGTCGCCAGATCCAATACATCGATCATCTGGAAAAAGCCATCATGCGTATTGAAAACAAGACCTATGGTATTTGCCGAGTTACCGGAAAACTGATCGACAAAGCACGTTTACGCGCCGTACCACATGCAACTTTAAGTTTAGAAGCTAAGTTGGGTTTGGTAAAACCATCAGCTGTTAACAACGAATAATATATTATTTTGAATTTGCTTTAAGGCTGCCGAAAGGTGGCCTTTTTTTTGCCTAAAATAGAAACTACCTTTATAGGGATATTGAATTTTAAGTGTATGAAACTTCTATTCTTTACCCTTCTTTTTTTTATTTGTTTTACAGGAGTAGGGCAAAAAAATATAGCAAGCTCAAGTATTTCCAACTATATCATTTCCGGGAAGGTTTACGACAGTACTTTAAAACAAAATTTAGCATGGGTTTCCATCCTATGTAGAAATAAGTATGAAACAACCAGTGGCTATGACGGCAGCTTTCATCTGAAACTTCCGGAGAATTATTCGAAA